>JANMDE010000412.1:0-24032 GCA_031376105.1 Variovorax sp.
GGCAAAAGCTAACAGAGGCTTTGCCAAAGCGGCAAGGCAATGCTTGCTGTTGTAGGTGACAATGATCACGGTGATCTCATTCAACCGTTCATCAAAGCCTGATGTGTCACCCATCTTGTTTATCCGATTTGCACGCCTGAAACTCCCACACCAAATGTGAGCGTTTGCCTGCCAAACCGTCGAGTTGGCGAAGCAGAGTACGCCTGATTTCCGTGGATTCATACACACCACGTGGCTGGATGCATACCTGGCGCCGCAAGGCAAACTCGCCGGTAAAGCCATACATCTGCGCGCCTAGCTCGGGGCGCGTGAAGTAGCGCTGGGTTTTGGCGGTGATGATGTTCACGTGTGTGGGGTCACGGAATGCTTTTTCATGTGGGTAGGCGGGTGTGACGGCGTAGAGCAAACCACCTGGCTTGAGCACACGCCAGACTTCATTCATCAGCTGCACGAATGGAAAGCGTGTTTGTCCATTCGCGTCAATCACCACGCGCGGCACATGTTCAAAAAAATCGTAAGCAGAGACGGAATCAAAGCGATCACTCTCAAACGGAATCGCCGCAACACTCAGATTGGCCGCAGCAATATGCTCAATACCCGGCGCTGTGAGCCCTGCGCGAATATCCACACCAAAAACCCGCTCGTAGCCATAGGGATTTTTTGGACGCTGACCACAACCTAAGTCAAGATGCTGGCGCTGCTCTGTCATGTCAATGGCTTCAAGCGTTTAGTGGCTATGAACTTGCTCGCCCGCCTTGAGCCGGTATTGCGTGCCGCAATAGGGGCATTTGGCTTGGCCGTGTTTGCCGACATCGAGGAAGACGCGGGGGTGGTTATTCCACACTTGCATGCCTGCTTGTTTGCTGGGGCAGAAAATGCCGCCTTGGGGATTGAGGTCGGTGGCGCTGAGTTCGATCGCTTTGTTCATAACTGTGCGCCTTAAACCTTGCTCAGCCAAGAGGCGTATTTCGGATTGCGACCGTTGACGATATCAAAAAAGGCGCTTTGAATTTTTTCGGTGATCGGGCCGCGTGAGCCACCATCGCCTCGGTTGCCAATCTCTACGCGATCTAGCTCGCGGATCGGTGTGACTTCAGCCGCCGTACCACTGAAAAACGCTTCGTCGGCGATGTAGATTTCATCGCGCGTAATAGCTTTTTCTTTGAGTTCGATACCTAAATCTTTGCAGATGGAGAAAATCGTGTTGCGGGTGATGCCGTTCAAAGCTCCTGCGCTGGAATCGGGTGTGTAGACCACGCCTTTGCGCACCACAAACACATTCTCGCCCGCGCCTTCAGACACAAAGCCTTGCGGGTCTAGCAGCAAGGCTTCGTCGTAGCCTTCGTCTGTGGCTTCCATGTTGGCCAAAATCGAGTTGGTGTAGTTGCTCACGTCTTTGGCGTGAATCATGGTGATATTGACGTGATGACGCGTGAAGCTGGAGGTTTTGACGCGGATGCCGCGCTTCAAACCTTCTTCGCCCAAATAGGCACCCCAAGGCCAGGCCGCGACCATCAAATGAATGGTGTTGCCTTTGGGCGAGACGCCCAGTTTTTCAGAGCCAATCCAAGTCAGCGGGCGAATGTAGCAGCTTGGCAGCTTGTTTTCGCGCACCACAGCCAAGGTGGCCTGCATGACTTCTTCTTGGCTGAAGGGGATCTTCATACGCAGGATTTTGGCGCTGTTGAATAAGCGCTCGGTGTGCTCTTCGAGCCTGAAAATGCCTGTGCTGCCGTCAGCCAAATGGTAGGCGCGTACGCCTTCAAACGCGCCGCAGCCGTAATGCAATGTATGGGAGAGCACATGGATTTTGGCATCGCGCCAGTCGACCATCTGGCCGTCCATCCAAATTTTGCCGTCGCGGTCATGCATACTGGTGGGGGCGATTGTTGCCATGGGATTTTCCTGAGCTGTGAGGGTATAAGTGCTGCGATTTTACTGGGCGGAGGGTGTTGGCTCATTGGCCTGCGCTTGTGCGTCTTCTTGCACGGGCGGACGCCACAGGTCCCAACTTTGCAGTTTGCCATTCACGAAGGTGCAGGTGACATGTGAGCCGCCCGTGTCCTGCCAACGAAAGAGCTCGGGTTGCACGTCTTTTTCTGTTTGCAGCAGGCCGAGGCTACGCGTGAGCGCCAATACATGCAAGAGATTCACGCCCTTTTTGAGCTTGGCGTTGAGCATCACAGCGCTTGCGACATAGCCTACGGGCTTGTTAGCGGCGCGTTTGAGCACCGTCATCATGCGCGTGAAATGCAGCAGCATCCAAAAAACGATGCCACCCAGCGCGACAGCGACACCTTGCCAACCGAATTTTTGGTAACTCATGGCGACCAAGACGACACCGCCGACCAGAAGAAAGACACTTTTAAAATTCATGGAAGAATTTTAAGCGCTGGAGGTATCGACAAACGACTCCGGTTTCTTGGCGGTTTTCGCCGGAAGCCTCTGTGGCCCCGATGCCAAGGCGACCTGCTAGGCTGATTTTGTGAGAGAAATCAGTAGTCTGCCCTTATATTATATGGATAGTTTGCTATATAATCAATAGCACACTTGCCTCAGCGTCCAAACTCTTCGCCTAATTCGGCGGCGCGCTGGCAAGCGGCGTGAAGGGCTTGTTCAAACAAGGGCCCGATAGCATGGGCTTCCATGGACGCAATGGCAGCATAGGTTGTGCCGCCTTTGGAGGTGACACGCTGGCGCAAAACTTCTGGGCTTTCATCGGACTGGGCAAGCAGCTGCGCCGCCCCAGCAAAGGTGCTTTGTGCAAGCTGCCGAGCTGCCGCTGCGCTCAAGCCCATCTGCTGACCGGCTCGCATCATGGCCTCGACAAAGTAATAAACGTATGCGGGGCCCGAGCCAGACAGAGCCGTTACAGCATCCAACAGCGCCTCTTGCTCCAACCACACAAGCTCGCCCGTGGTGGCCATGATTTGCTCAATACATTGCCGATCGGCTTCACTGGCGGCTGGGCGTGCGTACAGCCCCGCGATGCCCCGGCCAATCAGGGCCGGCGTGTTGGGCATGGCGCGAACGATGCGCTCTGTGCCGAGCCATTGCGCCATGCTGTCAGAGGTGATGCCGGCCATGACGCTCAGATGAAGCGCCCCAGAGCTGTGGGCAGCGCAGGCAGAGGCCGCTTCACGAAAACTCTGAGGCTTCACCGCCCAGACCACCAGCTGCGCCGCCGCTAGGCTGGCATCGGGGCTGGCAAGGGCGTGAATCTTGAAATCAGTCAGTAGTTTGTCTCGTTGCGGCGCAAAAGGCTCGACAACGATGAATTGCGCCGCCTGCATGTCTTGGCGCAACAAGCCACCGATGATGGCACTGGCCATGTTGCCGCCGCCAATGAAGGCCACTTTTTTGGGAAGAGAAGAGGTGTTCATGCATGAAGTGTATCGGCATACCTCTGCACGAATGATGGTTTGCCTTAAGCCCCGCGCTTGCCTATTTGCGCTACGCTTGCGGGCATGAGCATCATCGTCTCCCTCGACCAAGGCACCACCAGCTCGCGTAGCATGGCGTTTGACGCAGGTGGCCGCGTGTTGGCCAGCAGCCAACAAGAATTCCGGCAGATGTTTCCTCAGCCTGGCTGGGTCGAACACGACGCGCGGGACATTTGGGCATCACAACTGGCCACGCTTAGAGATTTAAAGCTAAAGCTGTCTTCCGCCCCTATAGAATCTGCGAAGTTAGCTATAAATTCAATAGCAATTACAAACCAACGCGAAACCACCGTCCTGTGGGAACGCGCCACTGGCAAGCCCTTGGCCAACGCCATTGTCTGGCAAGACCGGCGCACCGCACCAGCTTGCGATGCTTTGCGCGCATCCGGAAAAGCCGCACTGATTCAGCGCAAAACCGGCCTCGTGCTCGATGCCTATTTTTCGGGCACCAAGCTGGCCTGGCTGCTCGATCACATTCCCGGCGCACGCCGCCGCGCTGAAAACGGGGAGCTCTGTTTTGGCACGATCGACAGCTGGCTGATTTTCAACCTCACCGGCGGCCACAGCGCAAAAACTGCCCACAAAGCTCTGCATGTAACCGATGCCAGCAATGCCTCGCGCACCTTGCTGCTCAATATTCACACCGGGCAGTGGGATGACGAGCTGCTCAAGTTGTTCAACATTCCCAAGGCCTTATTGCCACGCGTTGTGCCCTCCAGCGGCATCGTGGGTTTCACAGATACCCCGCTGCTCGGAGAAGCAATCCCGATTGCGGGCATCGCGGGTGATCAGCAAGCCGCCACCTTCGGCCAAGCCTGTTTCGCGCCCGGCATGGCCAAAAACACCTACGGCACAGGCTGCTTCATGCTGATGAACACCGGCGCGCAAGCCGTAGCGAGTCAGAACAAACTGCTCACCACCATCGCTTGGCATGGCCCTGACGACAGCGCGCATCGCGCCGCCTATGCCCTCGAAGGCTCGGTCTTCATGGGCGGCGCCACGGTGCAATGGTTGCGTGATGGTTTGCAGATCATCAACCATGCCAGCGACGTAGAAACTTTGGCAGCCAGCGTGCCAGACACCGGCGACGTGTACCTCGTGCCCGCTTTTGCTGGCTTGGGCACGCCGCATTGGGACAGCTACGCACGCGGCACCCTGATAGGCATGACGCGTGGCACCACCCGTGCTCATATTGCGCGAAGCGCTCTCGAATCCATCGCGCTTCAAAGCGCAGATGTGTTCGATGCGATGCGCGCCGACAGCGGCATCGCCCTCAAAGAGCTGCGCGTAGACGGCGGCGCTTGCGCCAACAACTTACTTATGCAAATGCAGGCTGATTTTTTGGGTGTTCCCGTCGTGCGCCCCAAAGTCACTGAGACGACAGCGTTGGGCGCTGCATATCTCGCCGGCTTGGCCACAGGATTTTGGAAACATGCGGCTGAGATAAGCCAACAATGGCAGGTCGACCGCCGATTCGAGCCGCAGATGAAGGCACCCGCACGCTTGGTCAAACTCAGCCGCTGGCGTGAGGCCGTAGAACGTGCCAAAGGCTGGGCGAAACCGTAGCCCACAATCGACCCATGACATCACGCCAAGACTTATTCACACAACTGGCGCACACCGCCAGCTTCGACATCGCCATCATCGGCGGCGGTGCCACCGGTCTGGGTGTGGCGCTCGATGCCGCCGCACGCGGCTTCAAAGTGGCGCTGTTTGAAAGCCATGACTTTGCCAAAGGCACTTCATCGCGCGCCACAAAATTAGTGCACGGTGGCGTGCGCTATCTCGCTCAGGGCAACATCAGCTTGGTGCGCGAAGCCTTGCATGAGCGCACTACGCTCTTGACCAATGCGCCGCATATTGCCCAGCCTCTGCCTTTTGTGATGCCTAGCTACACTTGGTGGGAAGCGCCGTTTTATGGTGTCGGCCTGAAGATGTATGACATGCTCGCTGGCAAAGCGGGCTTAGGAGCCACTGAATTTTTGAACCGCGCGGAAACTTTAAAGCTCTTGCCGAATGCACGAGCAACGGGTTTGACGGGCGGCGTGAAATACTGGGATGGCCAGTTTGACGATGCGCGTTTGGCTTTGGCACTCGCGCAAACGGCGGCGCAGCGCGGTGCATTGCTTTTGAACTATTGCGCGGCAACAGGGTTGATCTATGACAACGGCAAGATCACCGGCCTGCATATACAAGACAAAGAAACCGGGCAAGCCTATAGCGTCAAAGCGGCGTGCGTGATCAATGCGGCGGGTGTCTGGGTGGATGAATTTCGCCAAATGGATGGTGAACACATGCACCGGCCTGTGAAAGCCATGGTCGCGCCCAGCCAAGGCACGCATTTGGTGGTGGATCGTGAATTCATGCCCTCGGATCATGCGATCTTGATTCCCAAGACCGCCGATGGCCGCGTGCTCTTCATCGTGCCTTGGCTTGGCAAACTGATTTTGGGCACGACCGATTCGCCACGCGACGATCTCGCCCGCGAGCCCACCGCCTTCAAAGACGACACTGGCTTTATCCTGGGCGAAGCCGCCAAATACCTCACCCGCGCGCCCCAGCGCAGCGATGTGAAATCGATATGGGTGGGCTTACGGCCTTTGGTGAAACCACCAGATGAAGATGGTGGCAACACCAAGAAGCTCTCACGCGAACACACGATTCTCGTGAGCAAATCTGGCCTGCTCACCGTCACGGGCGGCAAGTGGACGACTTACCGTGCCATGGCCGAAGACGTGCTAACCGAAGCCTTTGATGCGAATTTGTTGGCGCGGCGTGCTGGCCATGTGACGGTCAATCTGCCTTTGGCTGGCGCGATAGCCACACAAAAGCGCATCAGTGATGCGCCTGGCATGCACATGTATGGCAGCGCGGCTGCGAAAGTCTTATCAATGCCCGGCGCAGCCCATGAGCTATGCCCCGGTTTGACAGAGGCCATGGTGCGCTACGCCGCTCGCTTTGAATACGCTCGCACCGTGGAAGACATGCTGGCAAGGCGCTCGCGCTTGTTATTTTTGGATGCCAAGCTTGCAGCCAGCATGGCAGATGCTGTGGCCGCCATTTTGCGCGAGGAGACTGGTGTTGACCCGCAACGCGATGCATTCTTGGTATTGGCCAAGCAATACGCCACCTTGCCGTAGCGATAGAGGAAAGCACCGTGGATCACAAATGGCTGGAAGATTTCATCGCACTCGCGCGTGAGAGGAGCTTCAGTAAAGCTGCCGAGCTTCGCCACGTCACACAGCCACAATTCTCACGCCGCATCCGCTCGCTGGAGATGTGGGCAGGCAGTGATTTGGTCAACCGTGCGACCGTGCCTTTGTCTCTCACGTCGGCTGGCGAAGAGTTGCTGGCCATCTCACGGCAAACCGTCTCTCACTTGAGCGATCTTCGCGCAAGACTGCGTAGCGGCCAAGACAACGCCGGTTGGATCACACTTGCTACCGGTCGTACGCTGGCCCGCACGGCTGTGCCCAACTGGTTCACACAAACCCGCCACACCGTGGGCGAATACCGCCTGCGCCTGATCACGGGATCTATTGCAGAGGGCGTGACAGCGCTGGAGCAAGGCGCAGCAGATTTTTTACTCAGCTACACCCACCCACGTTTGCCATTGGTCTTAGACGACGCGAGCTTTGAAAGCAAGCCTTTCGGGCGGGATGAACTCGTGGCGGTGAGTAAGCCGTTGGCCAGTGGCAAGCCCCTGCATGCATTGCCGGGCAGCGTCAAACAGTCCGTTCATGCGCTGAGCTATACACCCACCTTGGCTTTAGCACAGGTGCTACAAGATGGTCTTCAACGCCAAGCGCAGCAAAGCAAACAGCCGCTGCATTTACAGACTGTTTTCGAATCAGATTTTGCAGAAAGTTTGCACGAACAGGCCTTGCAAGGCGCAGGCATGGGTTGGTTGCCGCTAAGCTTGGTGCATGCTGATTTGCGGGTTGACAAGTTGGTCTATGCGCAAGAGCAGCCCATCCCGATTCCGATAGAGTTCCGCCTTTTTCGCCCTCGCAAAAGCACTCATGCCATGGCACAGCGTATTTGGGATAAGACGCACCATCCGGCTTAAAGCGCAGTTCACATAAGCGCATGCGACTTACGCATATGAAGCCGAATCACGCATACCGATACTTGCCCCCAAGGTGTGCATCTGCATGCTTTGGAGACCTGCCATGAAATCTGTACCCCTTGATCACCCTTCGCGCCGCCAACTTTTGAGGTGGTCTGGACTGCTACCTGCCGCCACGTTGCCGTCATGGGTCAGCGCACAAAGCTGGCCGCAGGGCAAGACGATCACCTTGCTCGTGGGCTACCCGCCCGGCGGTAGCACAGACATGGTGGCGCGCACCGTCGGCGAAGCTTTGGGCAAGCGCCTCGGCGCCACGGTGATTATTGAAAACGCGGCAGGCGCGGGCGGCACCATTGGTGCACAAAAGGTCGTCAACGCTGCACCCGATGGCTACACTTTGCTGTTGGGTTCGGGCAGTGAGGTCTCGATTGCGCGTCTGTTTAATTCTGCCGTGCGGTACAACGGTGAAACCGATCTTTCACATATTGGGTTGATCGGCTCAACCCCCATGGTGTTGCTGGCCACGCCGAAGCTGGGCATCAAAACGCTTGACGAAGCCATCAGCAAATCTAAAGCCGAGCCCAAGCGCTACAGCTTTGCATCCTCTGGCGTGGGCACGCCTCTGCACATCAGTGGCGAGTTGCTCAACATGATGGCAGGCAGTAATTTGCGGCATGTACCCTACCGGGGTGCGGCACAACAAGTGCAGGATTTGCTCGGAGGGCAGATCGAATACAGCATGTCGGTGCTCTCGTCTGCGCTGCCGCATATTGAATCTGGCAAAGCCATCGCCCTAGGCGTGACCACGGCACAGCGTTCGCGTGCAGCGCCCCAAGTGCCTGCCATGAGCGAGAATTCCCGTCTTAAGGGCTATGACATGAATGTCTGGTTTGGCCTGTTTGGGCCCGCCAAACTGCCCGCGCCAATGATCACGCGCCTGAATCAAGCCTTGAACGAGAGCCTGCGTGACCCCGCTGTTTGGCAAAAGCTGCAAGCCGCAGGCATCAGTAACGATGGCGGCAGCCCAGCACAATTGAGCAGTTTCATTCGTGCTGAGACCACCCGCGTGAAATCGGTGGTCACGCGCGTGGTGGCTACAGGCTTTGCTTCTTGATATCCTCTTGTTTTAGAAAGTGACCGCATGAATTCTCATCTTTTATCAAGCCAACGTCGCGACGTATTGCGTTATGTCAGTGCAACAGCTGCTACATCCATCTTGGGCACAGCGCAAGCGCAGAGCTACCCTGGCAGCAAACCCATCACCATCGTGGTGGGCTATCCGCCCGGCGGCAGCACCGATTTCACCGCGCGCACGGTGGCCGCTGAGTTGGCCAAAAAACTCGGCACTACGGTGATCATCGACAACGTGGGCGGTGCAGGCGGTGCGTTGGGCGCGCAAAAAGTGGCCTCTGCCGCACCTGATGGCTACACGCTCATCGTCGGGGCCAACAACGAAATGGCTATCAGCAAATTGGTGTCTTCCTCCGTTCGCTACGACAGCATGGCCAGTTTCACGCCCGTGGGCTTGATCGCCTCACAGCCGATGGTGTTGGTGGCTTCCACCAAGATGAATGTGAGAACGACAGATGAATTTCTTAAGCTGGTCAAAGCCAACCCCGGCAAATTCAGCTACGGCTCCTCGGGCGTGGGCACAGCACTGAATTTGGCAGGCGAGATGATCAAAGAAGCTTCGGGCTCTTTCTTGGTCCATATTCCTTATCGCGGCGTGGCACCCCTGACCAATGATTTGATCGGTGGTCAGCTTGATTTTGGCGTGTTTGTGCTCTCCAGCGGTCTACCGCATATCAAGAGCGGCAAGGTGGTGGCGCTGGGCGTGACCGAAGGCCAGCGCTCCAAAGCAGCGCCTGAAATTGCATCGCTATCGGAGCATCCCGTGCTCAAAAACGTAAAAATCTCCAGCTGGTTTGGCCTGTGGGGTCCCGCAGGCATGCCTGCGCCTGTCACGCAGCGATTGAGCCAAGCCTTGGGCGAGGTGATGGCCACTGCCGATGTGCGCAACAAATTAGAAGCAGCGGGCGCATCGTTTTTCGCACCGAATCAATCGCTTGCCGAGTATCAAAAAAGCGAAATTGCAAACTACAAACGCATTGTGGATTTTGCCAAGATCAAGGAGTCTTGATTGGTCATGCGAAACATCACACCGCATCCGGTGGAGATTGAGCGGCCCGACATTTCGCGCTGGCGCGATGGGAATGCGGGTCACTATGTGAATGTATTCTCAGCCGCTGCGGCGGGTGCGGATGTGCTGATCAGCGCGCTCGTACACGGCAACGAGTATGCAGGCGCGATTGCTTTGCATGAACTGCTGGATGCTTTGCACAGCGGGCGGTTGCCCTTGCACAGCGGGCGCGTTACGGCCATTTTTGCCAATATCGCTGGCTTTGATCGCTTCGATCCTGCCAACCCAGATGCTTCGCGCTTTGTGGATCAGGATTTCAACCGAGTGTGGAGCGAGGCGGTGTTGGATGGCGCGCAGCAAAGCAGCGAGCTAGCGAGAGCGCGTGAAATCCGTCCTTTTGTGGCGCGTGCGACGCATTTGCTCGATTTGCATTCAATGCACGAGCCGTGCGAGCCGCTGCTGATCACGGGTTTGCTCCAGCGAAATGTAGTTTTCGCACAATCACTCGGCGGCGTAGGTCAAGTGGTGATGGATGCGGGGCACAAAGAGGGTGTGCGGATGCGCGATTTTGACGAATTTGGCAGTGCAGATAGTCAAAAAATCGCCCTGCTTCTCGAAGCGGGGCAGCATTGGCAGCGCTCGTCTGTGGCTGCGTCGCGCGATGTTCTGCTGCGCTTCTTGCTGCACTCAGGGTCGCTCACCATGCAGACCATCCTGGCGGCGGGCTTACAAGATTGGCTGACCGCCGATCGCACCAGCCCAGCGCCAGTCATCGTCACGCACGCGGTGGTGGCGAAAAGTATGCGCTTTGAATTCGCCGGCAACTACACCGGCAATGAAATCTTCGCCAAAGCTGGCATGGTGATTGCACACGACGATGGCCAGTCGATCACCACACCCTATGACAATTGTGTGCTCGTGATGCCCTCGGTTCGCCAATTGCGCCCCGGCGTGACCACGGTGCGTTTGGGACAGCGTGTAGCGGCTTGAGGCGCTTTGCGCTTTTACAAAGAGCGCGGCGTTCTTTAAGCAGCCTCAAGCAGCATCGCGCCTCTTTTTGCGCGGGCGGCCTGCAAGGGCTTTGTCGTACAGCCAGTTGGGCAGAATGCGCAGGAGCTTGGCCACCACACCCATTTGCCAAGGAATCACGCGGTAGCTCACACCGGCGGTGATGGCCTCGAAAGCGCGATCTGCAAAATCTTCGGGTTGCATCAGGAACGGCATACTGTAGGAATTTTGCGCTGTGAGCGGCGTAGCCACATAGCCTGGTGCAATCGTCACCACCTTTACGCCCTCTTTGCCCGTCTCGGCTCGCATCTCGCCGCGCAGACTTTCGCAATAGCTGATCACCGCCGCCTTGCTCGCGCAATACGCGCCATGCCCGGGCAGCCCGCGAATACCCGCCACGCTGGCAATGCCCACCAGGCGGCCGCTTTTTCTTTGCACCATTGCGGCAATGAAGGGATGAAAGGTGGCAGCCAGGCCAATGTTGTTGGTGGCCAGAGTTTGTGCAAGCACATCGATGTCTTGACGAACCGCACTGTCGATACCAATGCTGATGCCCGCATTGGCGATCACCACATCGGGCACACCTTGCGCCATGATGCAGGCCTGACCGGCCTCCACCATGCTGTCGATCTGCGACACATCCGCACTATAAATTTGATAGCGCTCTATGCCCATTTTATGACGGGTTGCCCATGCTTCAACCTCATGGGTGCGGCGCGCCACCAAGGCCAAGCGGTAGCCCGCCTGATAAAAACGCCAAGCCAAGGCTTGGCCGATGCCGCTTGAAGCACCAGTGATCAACACTAGGGGTGGTGGCTGCATCGGGGCTCCTGAATATCAACGCGCGTTGGCTGGCTGAGACGCAAGCCGCACGCGCACGCGGCCATCAAGCTGCACGATGCCATCAATCTTGCTGTAAGTCATGCGGTCACCGCTGAATTGGTCGGTACCGCGCACCACAGTGACAGGTTTGTGGGATTTCAGCTCTTCCGTTCGAAGGAAGGCATGCAGAAAATCACCACGAAACTCCACTCGCGGCTGTGCGCGGCCCTGCCCAGCTTCGCGTACCACCACCGCATTGCCCACCAGCTGAACTTCTGAGCCATCGCCATTGCTGTAAGCGCGATCGCCTTGGCCTGTGGTGACGCGCTCGCCTTTGGTGGAGCGAAAACGGGCGCCGTCAATTTCTAGCACGTCGGTCGCCGGGAAATGCCGCGCTTGGTTGCCCAAAACCTCACTGGTGAGCAGGCCTTGGATATCAAAGCTCTTGACGGAGAAATTCGAGAGAAAGTAATCCGGCGTTTGCCTTTGCACCCGCTCGGTCGGTGCTGCCACCGCCAGCGGCGTGTTGCGCGCCAGCCACCAGCTGCCCAGCGCCAGTACGCCCATCAAGACCATGGGCAAATAAAGCGTCAGGCTGCCCGTCAGTTGGCGAAGCATGGGGTTGGCCTTCATCCTTGCAACGCCGCTTGAAAATAGCGCGCGTAATGGCCTTGCGCGCTGAGGATCAAATCGCTCAGTTCGCGCACGGCACCCTCGCCTCCGCGCTGGGTGCTTTTGAAATGGGCCAGAGCGCGGTTCTCGGTATGTCCATTGGCGGGCGTGCAAGCCAGCTGCGCACGGCTGAGCAGGGGTAGATCGGGCCAGTCGTCGCCCATCACGGCGGTTTGAGCCCACGACAAGCCGATCTGAGCCAACAACTTGTTGGCCGCAGGCAGTTTATCTTCTGTGCCGTAAATGGCCCGTTGGATGTTGAGCGCGGCGAGGCGATTGCGCAGCGCGGCACTGTCGCGCCCGGTGATCACAGCCAGCTCAATGCCTGCGCGCTGTAAGAGCCTGAGGCCTTGACCATCTAGCACCGAAAAGCGCTTGAGCGACTCGCCTTGTTCGCTGAAATACAGACCACCATCGGTAAGCACGCCATCCACATCCAAAATCACCAAGCGCACGACTTGCGCTCGCAGCAATAGCTCGGCAGGAAACGCAATCGTTGGCTGGCGAGTCATGGCTTAGATCACCTTCGCACGCATTAAATCATTCGAGTTGAGTGCGCCTACGAGCAAACCATGCCCATCGGTGACCAAAACGCTGGTGATGCGGTGTTTCTCCATCAGCTCAGCCGCTTCCACAGCCAGCGCATCGGGCCTCACGGTCAACGGGCCTTTGTGCATCACTTCACCGGCGGTCAATTCACGCAGGTCAACGCCGCGTTCAATCAGGCGGCGCAAGTCGCCATCGGTAAACACCCCCAACACATGTCCAGCCGAATCCACCACGGCCGATGCGCCCAAGCCTTTGTGGCTCATCTCGCGCATCAGATCAGAAAAATTGGCGGTGGCCATCACGCGAGGGATGTCAGCGCCGCTTCGCATCAGATCCCGCACATGCATGAGCAGCTTGCGCCCCAAACTGCCGCCCGGATGAGAGCGCGCAAAATCTTCGGCCTTGAAACCGCGTGCATCGAGCAGCGCCATGGCCAAGGCATCGCCCAGAGCCAGTTGCGCTGTCGTGCTAGCAGTGGGTGCCAAGTTCAATGGGCAAGCTTCTTTGGCCACTGAGCTATCGAGCACCACGGTGGCATGCTGCGCCAGGGTCGATTGCAAGCCGCCCGTGATCGCGATCAGGGGCATGCCCATTCGCTTGATATAGGGCAAGATGGCCGAGAGCTCTTCTGATTCACCCGAATTAGAAATCGCCAAAATCGAATCAATCGCCTTGACCATGCCCAAATCGCCATGGCTGGCCTCGGCGGGGTGAACAAACATCGCAGCTGTGCCCGTCGATGCCAGCGTGGCAGCGATCTTGCGGCCTACATGACCACTCTTACCCATGCCCATGACAACCACACGTCCGCGCGTGGCCAGCACGGTGTCTACCGCGAGCGTGAAGGCTTGTGCGGCAGAGGCCTCAATCGTCAGACGCGTACGCAGCCCTTGTATGGCGGCAGCTTCAATGTCTAAAGTGTCCAGCGCCAAGGCAATCGCTTGCTGGGCCTGCTCAGGGGTCATGCTCATAGGGTGATTTTAGGGGCTCTGCGCTGCTTCGTTCGATACAAACACGCCACTATTAATTGAATAGCAGACTATATATATTCTATAAGGGCAATATGCCCATTTATCTTATGTTTAGCGCGCTGCGAGGCGCTGCGGCATCATTGCAATAACAAAGAGGCGTCTTGTGAGGTGAGGCGCTTGACATGCTCGATCAAGACGGCATCGGTATACGGTTTGGTCAGATACAGATCGACCCCCGCTTCCTCGGCCATAACGCGATGCTTGTCGCTGGCGCGCGAGGTGATCATCACCACCGGCGTGGCCATGAATTGGGGCAATTCGCGCAAGCGCTTGGTCAGGTCCAGGCCATTGAGGTTGGGCATTTCCAAATCGGTGAGCACAATGGCGGGCATTTGTGTGCGCACAGACTCCAGTGCCAAAAAGCCGTCAGCCGCCGTGCTCACTTCGTAGCCTGCATCTTCCAGCAATTGCTCCATAGAACGACGTACCGACAAGGAATCATCGACCACCAACACGCGCGTGCGCTGCACAGCCATGCGTCGGCGCATGGTCAAAGACGATCCCAACTTACGCTTGGATTGCGAGGCGCGCTCTAGCGAGGCCACATCCAATAAAAACATGGGGCGGCCATCGTTGCGTAAAGCCCCCCCCACCACGCCAGCGATGCGCCGTGTGAGGCGGCCCACGTCTTGCAAGATGAGCTCGCGTGCATCCACCACCGCGTCCACGATCAGCGCTACAGTCTGTGTTGCACCATGACAAAGCACGGCAGGCTTAGCGCGTGAGGCAATCTCGCTGGGTTCTTCAAAACCCAACCAAACACCGAGCGTATAGACCGGATAGTCTTGCCCCAAATGCCGCAATGCGGGTGTGTTCCCGGTCGCGTCGCGAACAATCTCGACCTCGTCTGCTGCAAGTGCCTGCAACACCTGATCTGAAGGCAGGGCAATTTCTTCCTGGGCGCACTGCACGATCAAGGCTTGCGCCGCTCCCGTCGAGACGGGCACACGCACGATAAAGCGCGAACCGACATAGGGCTTGCTCTGAATATCCAGCCGACCTTTGAGACCCGCCACGCGATCGTTCACCACATCCATACCAACGCCGCGCCCTGATACCTCGGTCACCTCGCCTTTGGTCGAAAACCCCGGTTGCAAAATCAGACGACGTATTTCGTCTTCGCTCAGCTTGGCACCCGGTGCAATCAGGCTATACCCCACCGCTTTGTCATAAATGGTGGGTAAGTCCAAGCCCTTGCCATCGTCGGCGCAAACCAGCTCCACATCTTGGCCGATGCGGCGAAAGCTCAAAGTGACGGTGCCCGTGGGCACTTTGCCCAGCATTTCTCGCTCTTCGGGGCTTTCTAGGCCATGATCCACCGCGTTGCGCAGCAAATGCAGCAAAGGCTCGGTGAGGCGCGTGAGCACATCCGCGTCAAGCGTCGTGGCCTCGCCTTCCACAATGAGCTGGGCTTGCTTGCCTGTGGAGGCGGCGGTTTGCGCCACATTGCGCTTGAGGCGCGGCAGAATGCTTTTCACGGGCACCAGGCGCGCCGCAAGCAGGTCGCGGTGTTGTTCGCGTTGGAGTTGATCTTCATCGCGAATGATTTGCTGCGCTGAAGCCACGCGTTGACGTGCATCACGCGCCAGCTCCAATTCGTCTTGCACGGCCTCGCTCACAAAGCGAGACAGCGTGTAGAGCGAATCGTAGCGATCCATCTCCAGCGCATCAAACTCCTCGCCGGCCTCTTTTTGGCCACGCAGTTGCACCACCTGCTTGTCCACGGTTTGTTCTAGCTCACGGATGCAGCGTGCCAGCTCCGCGTGGCTGTCTTCAATGGCAGCCAAACGATCGTTGGCGGTGCGGACCAATTGGCCCACGCGCTGCGAGGCAACAATTGACTGCGTGGCACGGCGTAAGACGCGACTCAAGCGGTCCACACCGACGCGCAAGGTCTGCACATCGGCGGTTTGAGGCTCATTTTGGCCAATAGCCGTTATATTGTCCGCATTGTTTGCTACTAAATTAATAGCGATTGCTGCACCCAAAGGCTCAGGAGCCTGCGCCTGTGCTTCCTCTTGGCGAATCCAGTTGACCCAATCGATGAGGCGTTGCAAGCATTCAACCGCGCCCGCAGGGGCGGTTTCTTCCCCCTGCAAATGCGCCACCATATGCTGCAAAATGCCCACGGCATGCCGCATGTCGCGCACCGCAGCCGGATTGATGGGCTCGCCAGCTTGCACCTGCTCTAACGTCCATTCCATCACGTCTTCAAGCCGATGCGAGACGCGGCCAATACCGGGCAAGCCAATGATATTGCCCGAGCCTTTGAAGGTGTGTGCGATGCGCTGCGCCTCAATCAGGCGAGCAGAGTCGGCCTGACCCGCAGCCAGCTCATCCAAGAAACCCATGAGGCGCTCAAGCTGCTCAGGGGCATCTTGCAGCATGGCTGAGAGCAGGCCACCATCGACATCTTCTGTTGACAGATTCACATCGGCAAGACTAGCATCGTCCACCACGGCCTGCGCCGCAGCGGCTTCCTCGGCCGCAAGCGCGGGGGCTTCTAGCAATTGCGCATGCAACAGCAACAATGCTTCCTCGTTGGTCGCTTGGGGGCACGATTGCAAATAATCAATGATGGCGCGCGCAGTGTGCGGCTGGGCGGGCGATTGCAGATATGCCAATGCGGGAGCCGTCCAACGCGCCAGCCATTGCAGACTGATCGCATCGGGTGCCATCATCTGAAGCTGTGTGAATTGCGACACCTGCGAAAGATAGCTGCCCCAGCCATGCAAACTCACCAAGGCACTGGCCTGCACCGAGCGTTCAATGTAGTTCACCACAGGCTCAAGCAGCTCGCCAGCGCGATCCGGTTTGGAGGTGGCCTCTTGAATGGCTTGCTGCGCCATAGGAATATCCAACGCAAACTCTTCGTGCAAAAGAGTCAGCAAGTCGTTGATGTTCATGGCAGAGGGCTTCGATCCAGAGGAGGGCGGTGCATCAAACCAGCTTGAACTGGCCCACGGCGGCGGTCAACTGCCGAGAAGATTCAGCCAGCGATTGCGTTGAAGCAGTTTGTTCGGCAATCGCGGACGACGTTTGCTCGGTACCGGCGTTGATCTCGATCACTGATTTTTGCAAATCAGCGGCCAATTTGGCCTGCTCCGCAGAGAACTGGGCAATTTGGCGCACCAAACTCACCAATTGCTGCGTGGTCTCTTGGGTTTGGCCCATCTGCACGCCCGCGCGCTGCGCCAGCTCAGACTGGCGCACCACGTCGCCAATCAGGCGGTTCACGGTGAACAGCGTTTCGTTCGTCTCGGCCTGGATATTGCCCACCAGTTGAGAGATCGTCGATGTGGCTTGACGGGAGCTATCTGACAGGCGCTGCACCTCTTCCGCCACCACCGCAAAGCCGCGGCCTGCCTCGCCCGCCGTGGCTGCTTGCATGGAAGCATTCAGCGCCAGCACGTGGGTGCGCTCAGAAATGGCATTGATCAGCTGCACGGCCGTAGAAATCTCTTGCGAGCGCTCGCCGAGGCGTTTGAAGCGCTTTTCCATGTCAGAAATCGATTCACGCAGCTGGTCCATGCCCTTGACAGTGCCCTGCACGGCCAAGAGCGCGTTTTGCGTGGCATCCGTGGCCACGCCAGCTGCCTTGCTTGACTGATCCGACAGATCGGCCACTTGCGCCAATTGGGTGGTTGCTTGCGTCAAGCTGCTCGACATGGACTGCAAAGCCTCACGTTCAGAACGCGCCGTCTCTTCCACCATCACCGATTGCACCCGCACCGACTCAGAAATTTGCGCCACCTGCTGGGCAATCGCTTGAACATCGAGCAAGGTGCGCCCAGTCTCGTCCGAGAACTGGTTGATGGACGATGCCACCGTGCCGATAATGTCTTCCGTGACAGGCGCACGCGCTGTCAAATCTCGGTTAGACAGCTGGAACACGGCTTGCAGCAAGTCAATCACGGAGTTATTCAGCGTTTCATTCTCTCTGGTTGCTCTCTCCAGTGCGGAGATACGGTCATCGAGCAAATTATCAAAAGCTCGCCCTAGCTCGCCGATCTCATCTTTTTCAGTGAGCAAGCTTCGCGCTGCCGTCTCGCCGCCAGCCACTTTTTGCACCGTGTCAGAGAGGGTTTGAATGGGCTTGAGGAACTGGCGCAAAAACAGCGTCACAGCCAAACCTGCCACGGCAACCACGCCCAAGCCGATGAAAATAGCGCGCAAGAGCGACTGACTGTTGAGGTTGTTCACCGCTTCATCGGCCTCTTCCTCGTCGATTTTCGCAACCATGCCCCAGTTCAGGCCCTGCACCTTGAGTGGCCCATAAGCGCCGGCAGATTTGATGCCTCGGTAATCCACGAAATCAATGAAGCCTTCCTGGCCAGCCAGCGCGGGGCGTGTGGCATCCGAGTCAATCGTCACCAAACCAATCGTGGACTCTTTCTTGAGCATGGTGGATTTGGCGCTTGCAGAGAGTTTGCTGCCCAGCAGATCAGCAAAGGCCTGTTTGTTTTCAACCATGTAGCGTGCGTTGGTGCGCATCAGCTTATCGGGGCCCACCAAAAATAGGTCGCCCGTTTTGCCTAAGCCAATTTTTTCCCAAGTTTTGTTGGAGCTCATCACGTCTGTGATTTTGTCGATCGGGTATTGCATGGCAATCACACCAATTTGCTTGTCGCCCTCAAAAATAGGCACGGCAGCAAACGCGGCCAAATCGTCGTAAGAGGCCAGATAGGGTGCAAAGTCAGAAAGATAAGAGGCATCGCGATTGGGCGATTGCTTGACTTTGTTGTAGGCCTCGGCCAGCTTGGTGCCAGCGGCAATCCCTTTGGTGAGCGAGCTGCCAAAGTCGAGCTCTTTGAACACGGTATAGACGACGTTGTCGGTCTCGGTGTCAATCAAGAAGATGTCATAGAACTCAAAGAGTTTTTGAGCGCGCTCGAAACCGGGGTGAAACTGAGCATGCGCTTGCGCGTAGGCGTAATTGCCTTCGGGTTTGTTCATCCGCTCTTTTTGGCCCAAAGGGTTAGGGTTGCGGATGATAAATTCGTTTTGCAGGACAGTGCCGTTGGCATCCAGTGCCGCGATAAACTTTGAGATGTCTGGGGCTGCGCCCGCATTTCTTTTGGCATATTCAACAGCGAATATGTCGCTCGTGAATTTTGACAATTCAAACACCGCTTCGATTTGAGGGGCTCCGCTGTCTTTGGCCGCCGTGGCGAAACTCTGCTTGAGGCCGCGCATGGCATCCAGCGTGGAGCGCTGAGCCGCCAAGGTTTGCAGCGCGCGCACGCGGTTGTTGATCTCATCGGTCACCTGCTGGCGTTTGGTGTCTCGCAAAGAGTTCAGCTGCGCTTGGGTGCGTGTCTTAAGTGCTTGATCGGCAAGACTAGAGGCACCTTGCGAGAGCAAAACCGAGGTAATCAGCACCGGGATCAAGGTCAGCAGGCCTGCACCGAGCAGCATTTTTTGCCGAATATTCATGGGGTGATCTCCAAATTCATTTTTAGGAAAGTCTGTTTAATCAATGCATCGTTAGAGCAGTGCCAATTCGTCGCTCAGGGCAGCCATCAATCTTTGGGCATCGATTTCAAGAAATTCATGCCCCGCCGCATTGCTGCCCACACCCACGCAAAGCTCCAGCAGGCGCGCTGGCAGGGCGCCCGGATAACTGAGTGCGCGCATCTCATAGCCTAGCTGCTGAGGCAAGCCCTCGAAGACAATCGCAATTGCATCATCATTGGCCTCGGCAGCTGATTGGCTAGCGAGGCCGCCAATCAGCAGGCGTTGTTGCTGGTGGGAGGTGGATGCGCTTGCCACACCTAAATAGGTGCTGAGATTCACCACCGGCAAGATATTTCCGTCCACATTGGCTGCGCCCACCAGCCAATCTGGTGCTTTCGGAATCGGGCTGAGCTCAAATTCGTCAACAATTTGCCGAGCCCAGTCAAATGGGAAGGCCAAAGCCCACGAGCCACACAGGATGCCTTGCGCGAGTTTCAAAGGAATGGCGTTTCAAAAATCAGAGAGCCAAAGCCATTAGACATCTTAAATGGTGTTCAAAATTTGATCGGTGGTGTAGGGCTTGGTCACATAGCCCTTTGCGCCCAGCATTTGTGCAAAAACGCGATCGGCTTTTTGATCTTTTGACGTGACAAACACCACAGGAATGCCCTTGGTGTTGGGGTCTTGCATGAGCTGGCGTGTGGCGGAAAAACCGTCTAAGCCAGGCATGTTGACATCCATCATGATCAGATCAGGCACTTCGGCCTTGGCCTTGCTCACCGCTTCTGCGCCCGAGGCGGCAGAGATCACCACCCAGCCGGCATCGGCAAAGATGCGTTGTAGGTTTTGCGAATCAACCGGGGCATCATCAACGACCAATACTTTTTTCATATGATTCTCACTTCTAAGTTGTGTGTTTTGTACGATGGCAGTTGATCTGACCACCATCGCTTAGATAGCGCCATCATGCGCTTATTCTGTTCAGCTACCCGACCGTGCAAACCCCGAGCCGCTGTTGCCTCCAAAATTGGTTTCTTGAAAGCCACGCGCCACATTGCGATCATGCTTGGCCAGCACGGCGATCAAATCGCGCTCATTCAACGGCTTGGTCAGGTAGGCATCGCAGCCGGCCAGCGTGCCGCGAATTTTATCAATCGTGCCGCCTCGGCTGGTGAGCATCACCACCACGGGCGGCTTGCCATCCGAATATTTGCGCTGCTTGATGGCGCGGCAGGTTTGATAGCCATCCAAGCCTTCCATCATCACATCTAAAAAGACGAATTTGTAGGGCTTGGTGTTCATCTTGCCCAAGGCCTCTTCGCCAGAATTGACCAAATCAGCATGAAAGCCAAAGCGCGAGAGGCGATTGCGCATGAATTTAAGCGCGATATCGCTGTCATCCACCACCAAAATATGATCTACGTCCATGGCGCTGTCGGCCGCGACGGTGTTTGCGGAAGGGCCAAACCCAGCGAAATGATCCGTTGCCCGCGAGGCTGCGAAATCAGGCCTGGCACCTGCGCCCGTGCGCACGGAGCGGCGCATGGTGGAATCAGGGCCGGCAGTGCTGGCGCTTTGAAGCGGATTCAAAGCAGGCCGGGCCATGGGCTGGCTGGCGGCAGGGTTTGCCATAGCTGGGCGCGACAGGTTTTGCGGCATCGCAGGCGAAGCGGGTGGCAGGGCACTAGGCAAAGCAACGCTGGCTGGCAGCGGCCGATTTTGCACCGGGCTGGCTACCGGCGCTGGGCGCAGCATGTCGAGTGCGGCGGGCACAGTGGCGGCGGATGGCGTGAGCAAACCCTCTACTGTGGCCAGCACCTTCATCAAATTCAAAGGGCGGCGCTGCAAAACCCAGCCTGTGCCGCCGTCTTGATTGCCAATCAGCAAGACTTGCCGGGCGGGTTGGGCCGCCACGCATTGACGTAACACCGCAGCGTCGTCTGCATTCACCACAGCCAAATCAGCCTGCGCTGCATCTGCAACCAAGGTGTAGCCTGGCGGGCGGCGCGCGGCCAAGCGAAAGAAAGACTCAAACGTGACCCGCTCAAACGAAGAAAAACCGACCAAGACGATTTTGTGCGCTTGGCTCATGACAAGTCTCCAGGCGCATGCACACCTTGCTTTTGTCTAACCCACTCTTGCAGACATATCGGTGTAAGTAAATCCAGATCAGTCATGGGTTTGTACCGAAAAAATGAGTAATAAAGTATCAATTTCATTTTATAGAAATGTCGAGGCTTTGAATAGGCTTTGGCTCTTCAGAGCCTTGTTTCTCGACAAGACATCGCAATTTTCGCCACAATACGTTGTTTGCAGACCTTTTTAGTGGTTTGCTTGTTCGAAGGAGCATCATGCCAGCCCATCCCACCGCCTACGACTTTCACGCATTAGATATCCATGGAAAAAAAGTTGCTTTGAAGCAATATGCCGGAAAGCCGTTGTTGATTGTCAACACTGCTAGCGGCTGCGGCTTCACCCCGCAATACAAGGGGCTGCAAGCTTTGCATGAGGCGTATGGCAAAAAGGGGTTGGTGGTGTTGGGCTTTCCCTGCAACCAGTTTGGCGCGCAAGAGGCAGGCAGCAATGAGGAGATTGCCTCATTTTGCGAGCTGAATTTTGGTGTGAGCTTCCCACTGATGGGCAAAGTGGAGGTTAATGGCGCCCAGGCCACGCCTTTGTACCAGTGGCTCTCAAGCCAAGCCCCGGGGCTGCTCGGCAGCAAGGCCATCAAGTGGAATTTCACCAAATTTCTGGTGGGCGCAGACGGCCAAGTGATCAAACGCTACGCCCCGCAAGACACACCGCAAAGCTTGGCCAAAGACATTGAGGCTGCGCTGGCTTGAAAATGTCAAATAGTTTGCTATAAATAATGTAGCAAACTATGTATATTCTATAAGGGCGATTAGGCCATTTAATAAAAAAGCCACCCCTCTGATCGAGGAGTGGCTGATATTAAAGTGCGCTATCGATCAGAACTTATAGCCCACCTGCAAGGTGAAGCCACTCGGGTCAAGCTTGGCATCCAAGGTCTGGCCTGTGGACAGCGTGCCGCGTGTTTTCAGGAAAGTTTTGGTGTAGCTGGCATCGAGATACCATTTTTCGTTGATGTTGTAAGTTGCGCCCAATTCGAGGGTGGGTGCAAACTTTGAGTCAAACGACAAGGTGGTGGCTGGGCCGCCCGGGTTGGTGATGGCCGTGAGCACCGCTGTGCCGGTGGTTTTGTAAAACTTCACATAGCTTAAGCCCGCGCCCACATAAGGGCGCAGTTGGGCATTGGCTTCCATGAAGCGGTATTGCGCAATCAAGGTCACAGGCAAAGCTTTGGTGGTGCCGATGGTGCCCACGCCGGCAATCGCGCCTGCGCCAACCACATTGTGTTTGAAACCCAGGCCGAGCGGCACATGGATCACGATGTTGTCGGTCAAAGAGTAGTTAACGGCGCCTGTCAGCTGGGTGTTGCTTTGCACGTCAACCTTCGTGCCCGGTAAGCTGGGCGCAGTCAGGTTGCCGCTGCTCACATCGGGCGAGATTTGCGTCGCGCCAATGGAGGCAGACCAGCTGCCCGCTTTTTGAGCGAATGCTGTGGTGGCGCTCAATGCGAGCACTGCGAGGAATACAGGTTTGAAATTCATGTGTGTCTCCTGAGGGTGTGCTTACAGCCAGCCAGCGGCGGCGAGCGTTTTGGCGGCGAATTGCGCGAGCAATTGGTGGCCATAGGCGGTGGGGTGGACATCATCGGCGAATTGGAAGCGGGATTTATCACCAGAATTGAGGTTACCTGGGTTGCAACCCAGCGCTGAGCCGCCCAATGGATTGGTCAACGCAGGTGTTGTCGAGCATGAGCGACTAGTGACGTTGACCAGGCCATAAGCCGCAGGATTGTTGAATTGATCCCGGCTGACGGTGTAGGCATCGCCAATAATCACGCCACTGGTTCCGGCCAAGCCCGCCGTGAGCGAGGCATTGAAGGTCTGAACCATCTGGTTGACGAGCGGCGCAGCAGCAGGCGTTTCAAGCCCGTTGGGTGAAGATGACACATCGGGCAAATTCATCACCAGCACATACTTGGCACCCTTGCCCACGATTTCTGTTTTGATCTGATTTGCCAGCGCCGTTCCTGCTTGCGACATGGCTGTCACTGCTTGGGCAATTGCGGCATTGGTTGCCGTGGTACCGCCTGCGGCCAGTGTCGCGGCCAGTGCATCTGCACCATTGGTCCAGCCTGCAATGACACCAGCACCGACAGCGCCTGCGCCACCTGCAGCTGCGGCGGAAACACCGGCACCGTTCATGAAGATGTCATTGCCGCCTGCCATGACTGTCACCAAAGCTTTGCCACTGAAGCTTGCGCCGTTGCGACCCAAATACTCGGAGATTTGCTGAGTGAGTGGGTAGGTCAATTGGCCGACATCACCGCCTGCTGACGAAGGCAAGGCATTGTTGGCAGGGCCAACCAGCGCTGTGACCCGCGAGCCACCTTGAGCGTGATTGGTGCAACCTGCTTTGACGGTAACGGGCGATGCGCCGCCGCCAGGAATAGCCGCAAAGGCACCCCGGGCATTCAAGCCCGTGACTGCCGCGCATGGCGCAGGCAGCCCATATTGAGCAGCGATCAAATCAAGCCAAATTTTGGTGGGTGCGGCCGGGTTGCCCGAATTGATGGTGTAACGGCCACCACCAATCGCTGCAACGCTTCCCACCGCATGTGTACCCACATCACTCAGACTGTCGCCAAACGACACCAGTGAGGTAAAGCCCACTGAATTGCTGCTGGCGGTACCACCACCGCCACCGCAACTGGCTAGCAGCAATGCCGCCAAACTTGCGCCAAGTACCCTTTT
>JANMDE010000431.1:0-2130 GCA_031376105.1 Variovorax sp.
TAACTTTTGCGCCTTTTGCGTCCGGTATTAAAAGCATTTGATCATTTCAGGATAGCAGCGCAAGTTCCACCAATTTCAGCAAAGCCGCCTGCTCCGCGGGCGGTGCAAACAGTGGTGCTCTTAGTGCACATTGCACTCCCAAATGGTCGAGGAAAGCAGGTTCGTTCTTACAACGGCGCAGCAGGGTGGCCAGCGCCTGCGCATCGCCCACCGGAAAATAGCCGTCATACCCGCCGCCCAGCATGCCCACATTGCCATCCATGCGAGAGGCGATCACCGGTGTGCCGCTACATACCGCTTCCATGATCACGTGGGCGCCACCTTCCATCTTGCTGGTGTGCACGAGCACATGGGCGCGCTGAATGCGCTGCCGAGTTTGGGCGTGTTTTAAGCCTCTTGCCCATGTATATCCTGCATAGTTTGCTTCTGTTTTGATAGCATTTTGAGCCAGCTTCTCGTCCAAACCTGCACCAATGTGGGTGATGCGAATGTGTGTGTCGTTTGCCAGCAAACGCGCCGCTTCAAACAAAGTCTGTGGCATTTTCTCGTCGCGCAGGTGACCGACCATCACGGCATTCAAATGCTTGTCGGTTTTGGCCACGGTTTGGCGAGAGGTCGTGGATTGAAAAACGACCCAAGCTTTGCTTCTATGCTCCTTGGGAAGACTCTGAATACCCAGCTCTTGTAACACAATTAGCTGCCCGGCTGCATCTAAAGAGTGCTGGGCTTGCGTAGAGTCAAGTATGTCGCGGTAGAGATCGGTGCCCGTCAGGGCGACAATCAAACTGCGAGTGCCTTTGCTGCTTTGCCAGGCGGCAATCGCATCGGCACTGCGACGGGCATGTAAGGCAATCATCACCTCATCCGACTGACCCAAATCGGACTCCCAAGATTTGGCGATGCGGGTACGATGTTGCCTAGATAACATCGCCGCCCAACGCCGTGCGGTCTGCCAGTTGCCATTGTTGGCATCTTGCAGGGCAGGGCTGATGATCACGATAGACGACATTGTTAAAAGGATTTTCTTTAAAAATGAATGCGAGGTTACAGGCTCAAGCCATCCAAACGCCAGGTCAGATGATACGCACATCCGACGCTCGCGTGCTGGCCAAAGAGTTGGTGCGCGTGCGCGCGATCACACTGGCGCTCTTTGATGCTTTTGAAGCTGCAGGCGCTTTAGATGTGCCTCAAGGCGAAGAATTCAATCCGCCGCTTTGGGAACTGGGTCACATCGGTTGGTTTCAGCAATGGTGGGTCGGGCGCAATCAGCAGCGGCATTTGGGCGCAGCATGTGATCCAGCGCATGAACGCTTGCCTTGCCCGCATCTGGCTCAAGCCCACCATGGCGACGATTGGTATAACAGCTCCACCGTGGCGCATCCCCGTCGCTGGGCGCTGCCTTTGCTGCCTGCAAAAGCGGCAAAAGACTATTTGCAAGCCACACTCGCGCAGACCTTGCACTGCCTAGGTAGCGCAGGCGTCAGCGATACCGATTTGTATTTTTACCGCCTCGTGCTCTTGCATGAAGCCATGCACACTGAGGCAGCCGTGTACATGGCGCAGGCTTTAGAGCAGCAAATAGCCATGCCAACGCCGATCGAAGACGCTATTAATTCAATAGCTAACTATCCACATGATAAAGGGGAGAACAACGTATTTTCCTTAAATGAGGTGGTCTGGAAGCTGGGTTCTGATGCCCAAGGATTTGCTTTTGATAATGAGCTTGCTGGGCAAGGCGTGGCGCTGCCCGGCTTTGAGATCGATGCGCAGCCTGTGAACTGGGCGCAATATCTCGCTTTTGTTCAGGCCACGGCCTACGCGTTGCCGCGCTACCTGCGCCAATCGGGCGGTGGCTACGAAAGCCGCCGCTTCGGCCATTGGCAGCCTATCAACTTGCGGGCTCATGCCGTTCACCTCAGTTGGCATGATGCGCAGGCCTATTGCCTCTGGGCGGGTCGTAGGTTGCCCAGTGAGCTTGAGTGGGAATGCGCGGCCCTCACGCAGACTGGTTTCTCTTGGGGCCACGTCTGGGAATGGACAGCCAGCGACTTCCAGCCCTACGCAGGCTTTGTTGCCCACCCCTACCGCGATTATTCCGAGCCTTGGTTTGGCAGCAGAAAAGTGCTGAAA
>JANMDE010000498.1:0-6070 GCA_031376105.1 Variovorax sp.
TGTTTGGCTTGCATGCTGCCTCGCGCAATCAGCTCGTCGACAAAACACAGCAAACGCAGCCAGTCGAGCCCGCCACTTTGGCGAAATAAGGGCTTCAAGCCATGGCAGCGCGAATCCGCGCCGCCTGCGCGAGGGTTTGCGTGTAGCCCTGCGCAATGGTGCGTTCACGAAACTCGCGGCTGGCATTCACGTAATAGCTAATCTGCGGATGCAGCGTCAGATCCGCCGCCTGGGCATCGGGCTGGGTGAGGGCGCGCTTGCGTAGATCGCCTTCACGAAAACGCTCTGCGCCCGCAGGCGCTTTGGTTTCATCGGCCGAGGCATCGATGGCCAACACCTTAACACCTTGCTGCACACCGCTGATTGCGCTGGCCCACTGGCGCGCCATGCGCACCGGCAAAGGCGTGACCAAATCCGCGTCTAAATACTGCAGCCCACGAATGCGGACCGGGGTGAAGATTCCTTCAATCGCGCAACTGGCCTGCACCGCCACACCCGCGTTGCCATGGTTAAACAGCATCGGCTGGCGCGTCGCACGATCTATCGCAGCGGCGGCAAAGCGAATGGGTAGTTTTTCCATCTCGCAAGTGCCGCAGCGCTGCAAAAGCTCCCGGTTGACGATCTCGGCCAAGGGTGAGCCTGCAAACTTGCCATCTCCCGTGAGTGCGAGCCTGCCCATGTCGGTCACGCCGAGTTCGAGCGACATCCATTCCAGCTCTTTGGCCTTCACGCCGCCCGCATACAAAGCGCCCACCAGTGAGCCCACCGAACCGCCCACAATCATGTCGGGCTTATGCCCCAATTCTTCCAACGCCTTGATCACCCCGACATGCACAAAGCCCCGAGGCCCGCCCGAGCTGAGCACCCAAATGTGTTTGAAAGGCAGGCTCGACTTGAGCAGTAGGCTACGCGGCGCGTCTGGGGCGGCATGGTCGTAGTCGGTGTTGATCGTGCAGCCAGCCAGTGGGAGGCTCAAGCCAAGCAAGGTGGTGCGGCGGTTGATCACGACTTGCGCCTTGTCAAAGCCCTAAGCCGCAGCCCATTGCACTGAAAACCATGCTTGAGCATCGGTCCAACTCACTGGCCTTTGAAACCCCGCTTCTTGCAGTAAGCTGCCGAAGCTTTCAACCGTCCATTTGTAGGAATTTTCGGTATGAATGCTCTCGCCTGCCTTAAAGCTGCGCGACACTTCGCCCCAAGACACTTTTATATCGCGTCTTGCTTGCAAATGCATCTCTATGCGCGAGAGATTGGTGTCAAAAAAGGCCACATGCTTCCAGTCTTGCACATCAAAATCAGCGCCTAACAGCGGATTGATGTTGCGCAACATATTCAGATTGAAAGCGCCCGTGACGCCCAGCGGATCGTCATAGGCAGGCTCCAAAACATCACTGGACTTGACCAGATCCACGCCGATCAACACGCCGCCGCCCTGCGCGCCTTGCTTGCAAAGCGCATGAATGCGCTTGAGAAATGCCAAAGCCTCAGACGGAGAAAAATTACCAATGCTGGAGCCTGGATAAAAAGCCACGATCGGCTGCGCTGCCATGGTGTCCAGCAAAACAGGGGGCAGTTGCAACGATGCAGAAAAATCCATCCCCACGCCGCTCATGGCAATCTGCGGGAATTGCTGCTGTAAATTCATCAGCACAGCGCGCAAATAGTCAGCTGAAATGTCGACGGCAATATATTGCGCAGGCTTCAAAGTGGCAAATAACGCAGCGGATTTGGCGCAACTGCCCGCACCCAAATCCACCCAAGCGCTGCCCGAGGGGATTTTTTGCGCAAACACAGCGCTTTTGTCGAGAAAAATCCCGGCTTCGGTGCGCGTGGGGTAATACTCGGGTAGCTCGGTGATGGCGTCAAACAGCGCCGAGCCAAGCTTGTCGTAGAGATATTTGGGCGAAACACTGGCTTGTGGGGTCAGCAGACCTTGGCTGAGCTCACTGCGGATGCTTTCCAACAGCGCGGGGCTGGCCAGATCGTGGAGCTGAAAAAATTGAGGCGTGGGCATGTGGCAATAAAAGTTAGAAACAGATGAGTCGCTGTGTATGGCGCTATCTTACGCAAGCGCTGGGCAAACCGATGCACGGATACCCCTGCCTGCAAAAATAATCAATTCGCGGTGTAATAGTGATCTGTCGATAGGCGACAGAGTTCCAAGTTCAACCTTCATTCCCAGGAGTTTTTTCATGATTGATTTATCCCCTTCCCGCACCTTCAAATGCCTGATGACCTGCG
This sequence comes from Variovorax sp., assembly GCA_031376105.1. Lineage (GTDB taxonomy): Bacteria > Pseudomonadota > Gammaproteobacteria > Burkholderiales > Burkholderiaceae_C > JANMDU01. The sequence continues at coordinate 2,242 of JANMDE010000498.1, forward strand.
CCATTCTCACATTTGGCGCCATAAGTCACGCTCAGCAGGTTTTTCGCGTCACCACCATCCCTGAAGAGGCTGCCACCGAGCAAGTGCGTAAGTTCGCGCCGATTGCGAATTATTTGGAAAAGAAACTGGGAATGAAGGTGGAATTCACGCCGGTGTCGGATTACCCGGCGGCTGTGGAAGCGCTTGTGAACAAGCGTGTGGATTTGGTGTGGTTTGGCGGCTTCACGCATGTGCAGGCCAATTTGCGCTCGGGCGGCAAGATCATCCCGATTGCGCAGCGCGAGGAGGACACGCGTTTTCAATCGGTGTTTATCGCTAAAACCGATTCAGGCATCAAAACCCTGGCCGATATGAAAGGCAAAGAAATTTCTTTTGGCTCACAAAGCTCGACATCTGGCCATTTGATGCCGCGCAACTTCTTGCTTGAAGCAAAGATTGACCCCGATAAAGACTTCAAGCGCGTCGCCTACTCTGGTGCACACGATGCCACGATTGCCTCTGTGGTCAGTGGCCGCGTTGCCGCCGCAGCGCTGGATATCACCGTTTGGAAAAAATTCGTGGATGAGAAGAAAGTTGACATCGCAGCGGTGAATGTGTTTTATACCACGCCGCCGTATTTCAATTACAACTGGAGCGTACATGCCGATATGCCTGCTGCTCAGCGCGAGCGCGTGATGAAGGCTTTGCTGGATTTAGACCCGAACACGGCCGAAGGCAAAGAAATCCTCTCGCTCAACCGCGCCACCCGCTATGTGCCCACCAAGCCAGAGAATTACAAAGGCTTGGAAGCCGCTGCCAAGAGCGCGGGTCTGCTCTAATATCTAAGTAGCCTGCGGGCTCCGTAGTTCATCACCGTTTGGCAAGGGTCAAACGGTGAATCTATTTTCCTTTTGAGCAATCGCTTTGCAATTACAACTCCAACACCTAAGCGCCCGCCATCCTGCTGCCAAGGCCGATTCTGTGCCTGCTCTGCGCGGTGCGTCGATTCAGATTCAAGCGGGCGAGCAAGTGGCCGTGATCGGGCCATCCGGTGCAGGCAAGACAACGTTTTTGCATGCCGTGGCCTGTGCTTTGCGGCCAGCCAGTGGGCAATTGCTGCTCTCGGGGCGAGATCCTTGGCAAGTCTCGCGCGCTGCTTTGCAAGCCTTGCGCGCCCAGCTGTTCCTCGCACCGCAAGTGCCGCCGCTGCCGCCACGGCAGCGCGTGGTGACCGCCGTGCTGGCGGGGCAATTGCCGCAGATGAGCTTTGCGCAAAGCCTTCGCTCGCTGTTTTACCCGAGCGACATTCCCGCGGCGCATCTGGCCTTGAAGGCTTTTGATTTAGACGAGAAGATTTTTGAGCGCGTGGATCGCCTGTCAGGCGGTGAGCGTCAGCGGGTGGGCTTGGCACGGCTGCTGGCATCGAATGCCAAGCTTTGGTTGATTGACGAGCCGCTCTCTGCGCTTGATCCGACGCGCTCCTCTCAGGCATTGGAGGTGCTCACGCACGCTGCCGCGCAGCGCAATGCCACACTGGTGTGTAGCTTGCATCAAGTAGAACGCGCTTTAGAAGCGTTTCCGCGCATCATCGGTTTGCGCGATGGTGAGGTGGCGTTTGATCTACCGGCATCGCAAGTCTCGCCAGAGCGCTTGACGGCACTTTATGCCCAGCATGAGCATGAATTGTTTGGCCCTGCGCCGGTGAACGAGTTTCCTGAGCAAAATGTGCAGCCCGGCCAGCCTGCGGTGATGCATTGCCGATGAACGCCGTATTGATGTCTAACCCTGCTCAGCGCGATCCGGCTTGGCAAGGCCGCGTGTTTTGGGCATTGGCAGGCTTGCTGCTGCTTTGGCCGCTGCTCGTGACCACCGAATTTAAGCCCTGGCTGCTTTGGCATGCCGATAGCCGCAAGGTGATGGCAGGCTTTCTGGGCGATTTTTTCCCGCCGGCGCATGAGGGCGAATTTCTCGCGCTGATTGCAAAAGAGACATGGCGCACGATTGCCATGGCCACGGCGGGCATTGCGCTGGCTTTGGTGCTGGCGATTCCGCTCACGCTGCTGGGGACCTCTGCGCTTTCTGTTTCCTTGCTATCGGGCAAGATGGCTTTTGTGCCAAGCGTGTTTCGTCAAGCCGTGCGCTGGCTGCTGATTGTGTTGCGCAGTGTGCCTGAGCTGGTGTGGGCGCTGGTGTTTGTGCGCGTCGTGGGCTTGGGGCCGACGGCGGGCGTACTGGCGATTGCGCTGACCTATGCGGGCATGCTGGGCAAGGTGTACACCGAAATTTTAGAAAGTGGCGAAGCGCACGCCACGCAATCATTGATGCGAAATGGAGGAGGGCGTTTGCAGGCTTTCTTTTACGGCCTGCTGCCGCAAAACGCGGCAGAGCTGACCAGCTACACAGTCTATCGCTGGGAATGCGCGATTCGTTCCAGCGCCGTGCTCGGCTTTGTCGGCGCGGGTGGCTTGGGGCAGCAACTTGATAACTCGATGAAGATGTTCAAGGGCGGCGAAGTGGCCACGCTGTTGCTGGTGTTCATGTTGCTGGTGTGGTTGGCCGATAAAGCCAGCTCGTGGCTGCGCAAGGAATTGGGATGAACTCATTTTCCAAAGAAGCCGCGAACGAGGTGTACAAATTGCCGCCGAAGCTTTTTGATGCGCGCTGCAAGGCATGCTGGTTTGTTTTCGGCTTGATCGTATTGACGTTTGCGAGCTTTTGGACTTTAAATTTACAGTGGGCACAGCTCTTCAGCTTTGAATCTGCCAAGCTCATGGGCAAATTCATTGGCGAGTTGATGTCGCCAGATTTCTCCAGCAAATTCGTCGCCAAACTGTGGCTCGCTTCACTAGAAACGCTGGCCATGTCGCTGCTCGGTACGATCATCGCCGCCATTCTCGGCCTGCTGCTCGCGCTGCCCGCCAGCAAAACGTATGAAGGCGACAAAGCCTATTTCAAAGGCGTAGCGCGCTTGTTGCTGAATGCGCTTCGCAGCATTCCTGAGCTCGTCTGGGCAGCGCTGCTGCTGATTGCGGCTGGTTTGGGGCCTTTTGCGGGCACGCTCGCGCTGGGTTTGCATACGGCGGGTGTGCTCGGCAGATTGTTTGCCGAGAGCATTGAAAACGCCCCGCCCGGCGCAGCTTTTGCGCTACGCACACGCGGCGTGGGCGAAGGCCGCATATTTTGGTATGCCACGCTCCCCCAAATCATTCCCCAGCTTATGAGCTACACGCTCTACCGCTGGGAAAACAACATCCGCGCAGCCGCTGTGCTCGGCGTGGTGGGCGGCGGCGGGCTCGGCCAAATGCTGGCCTTTCATATGGGCCTGTTTCAGATGAGCAAGACGTCTACCATTCTGCTGTCGATGCTGGCCTTGGTTGCTTTGGTGGATGCGCTGAGCTACGCAGCTCGGCGCTGGATGCAGCGCTGAGCGCTTGATAACTTTTCTACGAGCGGATTCGCGTTCGCGCTAGGGGCGGATTGCGGGCAAAGTAGCGCATCAGGCCGCGCATGATGCTGCTGGCGAGCTGGTCTTGGTATGCTTCATCGCGCAGATTTTGCTCTTCTTCTGGGTTGCTGATGAAGGCAGTTTCAATCAAGACGCTGGGGATATCGGGGGCTTTGAGCACAGCAAAGCCCGCTTGCTCTACGCGCGGTTTGTGCAGCTTAGCGAAGCTGCCGATTTCGCCTAAAACGGTGTGGCCGAGCTTTAAGCTGTCGTTAATTTGCGCGGTGGTGCTCATGTCGAGCAGGGCGCGCTGCACCTGCGCATCTTTGGTTTGCACGCTGATGCCGCCTACTGCATCGGCGCTGTTTTCTTTTTGCGCCATGTAGCGGGCGGCGGCACTGGATG
>JANMDE010000520.1:0-3414 GCA_031376105.1 Variovorax sp.
ATCGCATCGGCATGTGCGTTGATGGGCGGCTCCATGGCAATCGCGCAGAGCAATTGCAACGCATGGTTTTGCACCATATCGCGTAGCGCACCAATACCATCGTAGTAGCCGCCGCGCTTTTCTACGCCCAGATCTTCCGCAATCGTGATCTGAATATTCGCAATATGCTCGCGCCGCCATACGGGCTCAAACAACGCATTAGCAAAGCGCAGAGCCATTAGGTTTTGAACGCTGGGCTTGCCCAGATAATGGTCAATCCGAAAAACCTGCTTCTCGGTGAAATTTTGTAAGACGGTTTGATTGATGAGCCGGTTGCTGGCCAGATCATGGCCGAGTGGCTTTTCCAGCACGAGACGCGTGCTCGGCGTGTTCAAACCCGCTGCTCCCAGCTGCTGTGCCACGTTGGTGAACAAATGGGGCGAGACGGCCAAATACATCACGGTGATCTCAGCGGCATGTTCTTCCAAGCGCGATTTCAACGTAGCGTAAGCATCTGGCTTGCTCAAATCCATACGCTGGTAATGCAGCATGCTGGCAAATTGGTCGAATTCTTCACTGCTGGGGCGCTTGGCCAGCTCCACCTGATCGAAGCGCGTGCGAATCAGCTCGCGGTATTGCGAGTCGCTCATTTCATCGCGCGCCACGCCAAAAATGCGCCCGCCAACCGGCAATGTGCCGTGGCGAAAAGCTTGAAACAAAGCGGGCATGAGTTTGCGCCAGGCCAGATCGCCCGTGCCGCCAAATAAAACCAGATTGAATGCCATGATCTTGAAAAAAGCGCTTTAGCGCGATTAGTGTGATTTAGTTACCAGAATATAACCCAGTTTTGTAACTGCTTCAATATTGCACATTTGATAAAAAATCGGGTTTTGCGGAAAATTCCAAGCCAATCATCATTAGCGTTTTCCCTGTTTCTTGAAGTATGAAGAATTCGTTACAGTCACAATTAATGTAATTTAGTTCCTTTCCCAACTTCCCCGGAGAAACCATGAAAAAGTTGTTTGCCCTGTCTGCTCTCGCCTTGGCTACAAGCGCCGCCCAATCGCAAACCGTCAACATCATTTGCTCGGTGCAAGCGGAGTGGTGCAACATGATCAGCACCGTGTACGCCAAAACCACAGGCACGAAGATCAACATGAGCCTCAAAGGCTCTGGCGAGGCGCTGGCGCAGCTCATCGCCGAGAGAGAGAATCCAAAAACGGATATCTGGTTTGGCGGCACGGGCGATCCGCATTTGGCTGCTGCTGAGCAAGGCCTCTCACTCGAATACAAATCGCCTTCGCTACCGCTGCTGCACACGTGGGCGCAGCAACAAGCATCGCAATCCAATTTCAAAACCGTGGGTATCTATTCGGGCCCTTTGGGCTTTGGCTACAACACAGAGTTAGTCGCGAAGAAGAAGCTTGCCGTGCCCAAGACTTGGACAGATTTGCTCAAGCCTGAATTCAAAGGCGAAATCCAAGTGGCCAACCCCGCTTCCAGCGGCACGGCCTACACCATGGTGGCCACGCTCGTGCAGCTCATGGGCGAAGACAAAGCCTTCGACTACATGAAGCAACTGCACAAAAATATCAGCCAATACACCCGTTCAGGCACCGGCCCGATCAAAGCGGTCGCTCGTGGCGAGACGACACTCTCCATCAGTTTCGTGCATGACGGCCCTGGCGAGAAAGCGCAAGGTTTCCCGATTGACACAATCACGCCTGCAGATGGCACAGGTGCAGAAATCGGCTCGATGACCATCATCAAAGGCGCGCGCAACTTGGAGGCAGCCAAAAAATTCTACGAATGGGCACTGACGCCAGCTGCTCAGGAAATGGCCGCAGCGGCCAAGCAATTCCAGCTGCCTTCTAATAAAGCGGCGAAAAACGACCCCCGCATTCCAGACTTCAAGAAAATCAAATTCATCAACTATGACTACGCGAAGTACGGTGCATCGGCTGAACGCCGCCGATTGATCGCCAAGTGGGAAAAAGAAGTGAATTCACTTCCACGTTGATTGTTGGTGCACTGAAGGTTAAATAAGAACACGAACGCAAAAGGTGCTGGGGTAACGCAGAGGACGCAAAACAAAACCAAGGCTTGAGATGGTTGGTTTGCAGTCTCTGCACAGGCTCCGCGTCGGTTGTGTTGCTGGCGCTCGAGGAACAACATGAATTTAAACATCACCGACTCAAGCGCCAACCCTAACCGCGCCATCGTAACTTGGCTCATGATTGGTTTGCTCGCTTACCTGGCGCTGCCATGGTACGCGATTCAAGATGCCAACGGCTTGCTGCAAATTCCCAATGTCTTCAGCAGCCCGGAAGCAGGCAATGGCTTGATGCAAGCGAGCACGCATGGCAAGCCGTGGTTGTGGCTGGGTATAGGAGGCTTGCTACTGGCGGGCCTCTCGGCCTTGATGGTGCCTACCCGTAACCAGGGCACAGTGTTGATTGCTGGCGGTGCTTTGGGTCTGTTGGGGTTGTTGGTCTCCGCCTTCAGCATTGGCTCGAAGGGCTGGTCGTTTGCTTGGATGAATGCAAGTTTCGGCGAGTTGGCGAGCAATCAGTTTGGCATTGGCTGGGGCGCGGTGGTCGTGCTCGTGGCGTTGGTCGTTTTGATGGCGTTTGGCGCGGCGCGGCGCGGCTACTTTAAGGGTGATTTGTTTATTGCGGCGGCAGTATTTGGCTGTGCAGCGCTACTCGTGTTATTCATTTTGTTCCCCCTGCTCAAAGCGCTTAGCGCCGCATTTTTTGCGCAAGCAGATGATGGTACGAGCAGCTTTGCACCTACCTCGATGTGGACGCGCATTGCCAGCGAACGTAATTTTGGCCTGAGCTGCTTAGGTGGCGGGCAGCGCTGCGGTGTGGCTTGGAACACGCTGTTTCTCGGGTTGATGACGGCCACCTCCACCACGATTTTAGGCACGCTGATGGCGCTCATGGCCGAGCGGGCGAGCAAGCGCTACACGAAGCCTTTGAATATTCTGGCCATGCTGCCGATCATCACGCCGCCTTTCGTGGTGGGCCTTGGATTGATCTTGCTGTTTGGCCGCGCAGGCGTTGCGAATCAAGCTTTGGAGTGGGCGTTTGGCATTGAGCCGACGCGCTGGTTTTATGGCTGGTTTGGCGTGTGGGTCGCGCAGACTTTTGCCTTCACACCGATTGCCTTCATGATCATGCGCGGCGTAGTGCAAGGCATTGCACCCTCCCTGGAGGAAGCTGCGCAAACGCTTCGCGCCGATCCGCATCGTACCTTTATGACGATCACGCTGCCTTTACTCAAGCCGGGCTTGGCGAACGCATTTTTGGTCGGCTTCATTGAAAGCATGGCCGATTTTGGCAACCCGATTGTGGTGGGTGGGCAATTCAGTGTGCTCTCCACCGAAATCTTTTTTGCCATCGTTGGCGCGCAATACGATCAAGGCCGCGC
>JANMDE010000556.1:0-4689 GCA_031376105.1 Variovorax sp.
TCTACAACACCCTGCCCGACAACCTGCCTAGCCTCTTGCGCCGCAAGCCTCTCCAATGCCCCGCAGGCTTCATCGGCGGCCTGCAATCGGAAGAACTCAAGCGCACAGGCACCGAGCTCACCGCACAATTCACCCAAGGCCGCATGAGTTGGATCGACGGCACCCACCTCTTCCCCATGGAAAAGCCGCTGGCCACAGCGGCAATGGTGGAAGGCGTGATCAAGGCCATGGAGTCAGCGCAAGCTTGACACGAGCGAGCTTACAGCTACCTAGCGCTCACTTTGTGGCTTTGTATTTTGCAATCGCGCCGGCCAAATCAGCATATTCTTCGCAGGTTTTGTTGCCGCAGATTTGAAGCAACAACGCGAGATGCTTTTCCGCTTCGGCCGGCTTTTTGTCCATCAAATACGCTTCACCAATGTATTCATGAGCGCCTCTGTGCTTAGGATCGATCTTTAGGGCGGTGTTGTAGTGCTCGAAAGCTTTGGCTAAATTGGGTTGCGCTTGTTTGCGATAGCTATAACCCAGCAGATTGTGCACATCAGCATTGCGCGGCTCTTCTTTAGCGGCCACATTGAGCTCGGCCAAGGCTTTGCGCCATTCTTTCTTTTCAATCGCTTCGCGGGCGAGCGTGAGGCGCTCGCTCACTGAGGGTTGAGAGACCGTGGGGCCAGTGTCAGCGGCGTGCGCGGTTTGGAAAGCGGCAGCGCTCAGAGCGAGCAAAGCAGCAATGGCGGTGATTTGGATGCGTGATTTCATAAAATTCTCCGAAAAGGTTGAGGTTAAGAGCGATCTACGGCGCAAGAGTTCAGATCGGATGCACTTGCTGCGTTGGTTTATGTGACTGGTGTTAATTTAGCCACGGAAAGTGCCAACCATTTCACGCCATGCCGGCCAAACTGCACCTGCGCGCGCGCATCATCGCCATAGCCTTCAATAGCGAGCACTTTACCTTCGCCAAATTTGTTGTGAAACACTTTCATGCCTGCCGTGATGGCCAAACCGCTGGCAGACGGCACTGCCTCTTCTTTTTTTGGCACAAAAGAGCGCTCACCCGGCATGAAAACTGCGCCAGATGCTCCTGAATGTGTAGCGTATTTGCCGCCAGCCGCGTTTCCCGCGTTGCCGCGCCAAGCGTTGCTACCGCCGTAGCCGCCGGCAAAGCCGGGCTGGAAGCCACTGCCGAAGCCGGCCGTGCGCGGGCTGAGCCACTTGAGCGCGTCTTCGGGCAACTCGTCAAAAAAGCGGCTTTTGATGTTGTAGCTGGTGCGGCCATGTAGCATGCGGGTTTGGGCGAAGCTCAGGTAGAGACGCTTGCGAGCGCGCGTGATCGCCACATACATGAGGCGGCGCTCCTCTTCCAAGCCTTCGTGGCTGGAGAGTGAGTTTTCATGGGGAAACAAGCCCTCTTCCAACCCTGTGATGAACACCGCATCAAACTCCAAGCCCTTGGCCGCATGCACCGTCATCATCTGCACGGCATCTTTGCCCGCCTGCGCTTGGTTGTCGCCAGATTCGAGGGCGGCATGCGTGAGAAAAGCGACCAGTGGAGAAAGCGTTTCGCCAGTTTCAGCATCGGGTGCTAGCATTTCAGTAGCATTCTGTGTAGATTCTATAGGGGCAATATCCGCATTTAGGCCTTGACTGGCGGGTGATTGCGTCAAACCATCCGATGCCAGCTCATCAACAGGTAGCGCAACAGCATCGCGGCCAAAGCCTTCTTGCGTGACAAAGCTCTCTGCCGCGCTCACCAGCTCAGCCAAGTTTTCAATGCGGTCTGCGCCTTCTTTATCAGCCTTGTAATGCTCAACCAGCCCGCTGTGCTCAAGCACCAGCTCAATAATTTCGCGCAGCGTGAGCCCAGAGGTCTGCTCGCGCATCACATCCATTTTGGCCACAAAACCGCCCAGAGACGTTCCCGCCTTGCCTGTGACCACGCTTACCGCATCATGCAGCGAGCAGCCCGATGCGCGCGCAGCATCTTGCAGCTGCTCAATACTTCGCGCCCCAATACCGCGTGGCGGAAAATTGCACACCCGCATAAAGCTCGTGTCGTCATGCGGATTTTCCAAAAGCCGCAAATACGCCAAAGCATGCTTGACCTCCGCCCTCTCGAAAAAGCGCAAGCCGCCATACACGCGGTAAGGAATCCCTGCATTAAACAATGTGGTCTCAATCACGCGACTTTGCGCATTGCTGCGGTACAAAATCGCAATCTCTGAATGCTTCAAACCCGCCTCACTGCCCTGATCGCGCAGCAAGTGCTTCACCTCTTCAATCAGCCACTGCGCCTCATAAAAATCACTGCCGTTTTCCTGCACACGCACCGGTTCACCCACACCTTGACTGGTGCGCAGATTTTTACCCAAGCGCTTGGTGTTGTGGCCGATCAGATGATTCGCACTGTTGAGAATATGCGCGAAGCTGCGGTAGTTTTCTTCGAGCTTGATTTGCTTTTTCACGGCAAATTCACGCACAAAATCGGCCATATTGCCCACCCGCGCACCGCGAAAAGCGTAGATGCTTTGATCGTCATCGCCCACCGCAAACACGCTCGCCACGTGCATCTGACCGCTATCAGAAGAATAGCTACCTGCGCCGATATTCTCTGGGCTCCAGCCTGAAAACATCTTCAGCCATGCATATTGCAACTTGTTCGTGTCTTGAAATTCATCCACCAAAATATGCTTGAAGCGCCGCGCATAATGCTCTCGCACAGCGGGGTTGTCGCGCAGCACCTCATACGAGCGCAGCATCAGCTCGCCAAAATCCACCACGCCTTCGCGCTGGCATTGCTCTTCATAGAGCGCATAAAACTCCGCCTTCTTACGTGTCTCATCATCCCGCGCCTGAACGTCCGAAGGGCGCTGCCCTTCTTCCTTGCAGCCACCAATAAAATACTGCAATTGCTTGGGCGGAAAACGCTCTTCATCAATGTTGAATTGCTTCATCAAACGTTTGATGGCAGAGAGTTGATCTTGCGTATCCAAAATCTGAAAGCTCTGAGGCAAATTCGCAATTTTGTAATGCGCACGCAAGAAGCGATTGCACAGCCCGTGAAACGTGCCGATCCACATGCCACGGACATTCACGGGCAGCATGGCAGAGAGCCGCGTGAGCATCTCCTTGGCCGCTTTATTGGTGAACGTCACCGCCATCACGCCGCCGGGCGAGATTTGCCCGGTTTGCATCAACCAAGCAATCCGCGTGGTGAGCACCCGCGTCTTCCCCGAACCTGCGCCCGCCAGAATCAGCGCGTGTTCGCCAGGCAGCGTGACGGCAGCGAGCTGCTCGGGATTGAGGTTGTGCAGCAGCGGCGGCAAGCCTTGTGCGGATGAGGGAGAGACTTCTTCAGAGGCAGAAAACAACATGCCTTGATTGTCTCTTGTTTGCAGGCTAGCCAAGCAAAGCTCAGCCAGCGACAAGAGAAAAAACTTAGCGCGGCAAACGCGCCAAGCGATCTTTCGCAGCCACCGCTGCTTCCGATTGAGGATAAGCCTTGATCAAGTCTTCCAAAGACTTGCGGGCAGAACGGGTGTCTTTCAGCTCGATTTGGCTGTTGGCCATGGCCAGGGCCGCTTCTGGTGATTTGGGGTGGTCAGGCGCAGAGCCGATCATGGTGCGGAAATTGCCGATGGCTTCTTTGTAATCTTTGGTGGCATATTGAGCGTTGCCGAGCCAGAAATACGCTGAAGGTGTGTAGCCGCTTTGTGGATTGCGTTTGATGAAATCAACGAATGCACTTGAAGAAGCCACGTAATCAGGCTTACGAAACAGCGCAAAGGCGTTGTCATAGTCGCGCTTTTCAGCAGGCTCGGCCATAAATTCACGTCCATCAAGCTGCACTTTCACAGGCTCGAAGCGCCTCACACGCTCATCAACGCCTTGAGTGAGCTCTTTCTGGCGGCGCTGCATCTCGGCGATCTCACGAACGAGCTGTTCGTCCTGCCCACGCAGGCGAGCAACTTCGCCGCGCAGAGCTTCGATCTGGTTTTGTAGATCAAGCAGACTGCGACGCAGCGCGGTGTTGTTGTCATTTGCTTCTTGTAGGGCTTTGTCTTGATTGCGTTTGAGCTCGGCGTTTTGCGCCTCAAAGGCTTGGCGATTTTGTTCGACTCGGGCGCGCAAATCCAAAATGGCTTTGCGCGCTTCTTCATCATCAAACAGGCCAGCATGCGCTAAATTAAATGCCAAACAGGCTGCCAGCCCTGATAGAACATGCGCAGTGCGCTTCGAAATGAATAGCATTCGGCTTCTTTCAGAGAGCAAAAAATCAGCGGTAATTCAGCTCAGCGCGACGGTTTTTCGCGTAGGCCTGTTCGTTATTGGCTGGATCGACGGGTTTTTCTTCGCCAAAACTCACCGCCTCTACTTGCGCATCGGCCACACCCAGCAAGCCCAGTGCGCGGCGCACAGCTTCTGCACGTTTTTGCCCCAACGCTAAATTGTATTCACGGCCTCCGGTCTCATCCGTATGGCCCTCCACAGCGAGCTTGCGTGCCCGATTGGCGCTGAGAAACCGTGCATGCGCGTCAATGGCCGCTTGATACTCAGGTTTGATCACAAAGCTGTCGTAATCAAACAAAACCACCTTCGTCGCGCCCGTCGGACCGGCCATATCAACCACGGCAGGAAGCACATTCACAGACTGCACACTACGCTCCGTCACGCCGGGCTGCGCGCCTTGGG
>JANMDE010000025.1:0-8236 GCA_031376105.1 Variovorax sp.
CCCTGTTGTACCGCCGGTGTATTGCAGAAAAGCGATGGAATCGAGATTAGCTTGCGAAGCTTTGATCGGTTTGTTTGTGCCATCTGCTATCGCGCGGTTATAGGGAGTAACAACTAAGCCTCCATCCAGCGGGAGATTGAAAGTTGGCACCAATTTTGCCAAATGCCTAACCGCAAACGTGATCCAACTGCCGTACCAAAACCCCAATAGATCACCCATGGAGGCCACAACAACTTCTTTAATCTGCGTCTTACTCACGACCTCTGCGAGTGTGCTGCAGAAATTTTCAAGAATCACAATCACTGTCGCGCCTGAATCCGTGAGTTGATGCTCTAACTCACGTGGGGTGTAGAGTGGATTGACGTTAACGCAGGTATACCCAGCACGCAACACGTCAGACATTGTGACTGGAAACTGCGGAATATTAGGAAGCATGAGCGCGACACGCGCACCCGGCTCTAATCCTCTGCTTTGCAACCAAGCACCCAGTGCAGAAGAGAGGTCGTCCAGTTGGCGATAACTCATCCAGCTGTCCATGCAAACAGCGAATGGGTTGCGAGCATGTTGTTTAAAGCTCTCTTCAAGCAATTGCGCCAAGGAGTGATATTGCTCTGGGCGGATATCATGAGGAATGCCTTGGGGATAGCTACTGAGCCAAATGCGCTCTTGAGCTTCGACGATTGTGCTGGCAGCCTGCATAATTTCTCCAAGAAAACGTGGTGAAATCAATTCTAGGGCAGGCAAGCGGCTGACTGTCTCAGTGAAGTCCCGATAGAGAGCGTTGTTTTAGCCAGCTAAACGCTCAAGCCAAGCAGTTTCGCGTTGGACAATGGTGTTCAGGAATAGCGGGACTTTATGAGCACGTCCGAGCTGGCCAAAAGTTTCAAAGCCACATTCCAGAAAGCGCTGCAAATCCAAAAGGCCAGCAGCTGAAGCCGGCCCGCGCATCATTCTCAACATGAGCCCCAAACCGGGCAGGCGTGTATGGCGGTGCAATTGCTGACCCAGCTCTTGAGTCGTAAGAAGCTGCGCTTGCCTGGCCGCTGAATAGCCAGGTAAATCAAGCAAAAGCTGCCACAGCGTTTGATAAAGAAAGAAATCAAGAGGCGTATCGGGATGCAATTGCAACCAAGCTTGCGTCAACCAAGCGTCCAAACTTTCTGAAAGAGCATGCAATTGGGCGAGTAAGGTGGCTGTGTGAATCACATTTTTCGGAAAAACACGCTCCAAAGTACTCGAAATGCGGACAAACTGGGCATCGCGTTGCCCAAATTCTTTGTCGCCGTAGAGCTCTTCTAAGAAAAAATTAGCCGCAGGGCCCATATGCGGATCTTGCAAAATATCAGCGTAACTGCTTCGAAACCGCTGAGTTTGCCAACGGCGCAGTGATTGAGTCTGGGTATGTAGACGAGTATTTGCGACTCTGGCAAGTCGCAGAGATTCAACGACCACCATGCTTTGCGCCATGGAGCCATAGGCCTTGATGGGGCGTAAGACAGGTAGCCGAGCGAAGAACTCTGGGGGCAGTGGCGTGTCGTGGTTGATGGTCATTTTGAAACAGGTCTATCGGCCACCCTAAGGCTTCCAATCCTTGAGGGCGTTCAAAGTGGCATCCGTCAACGCATCAATGCTGGAAATCTGTTGCGCTGCATCCGCAGGCCAGCCGATGGTTTTGCATGTCTGCTCAAGAATCGAGCAGGCATTGGACAACGCAGTAGCACCCACATTTGAAGCAGCTCCTTTTAGCGCGTGTGCGCGTAAAGATAGCAAAGCCGCATCTGTCGTGGCCAGGCTGGCAACAATATCATTACGTCTTGGCGGTGCATCTTGAGCAAATAAGCTGATAACTTCACGCGTCATGGAGCGCTCGTCGTCATCGAATTCTTTGAATTGATCGAGACGGCTCCAATCCATCAGAATCAATGCAGACGCCGCTGCGGAGGAATCTTGCAAAGAAAAATCAATATTTCCCCTTACAGAGTCTACATAGTTTGCTATTGAATCAGAAGCATCATTATGGGTGCTTACGGGAACGTGCGCATATTGTTCCAAGCAGGCGGCGAGTTCGTCCAGATGCATGGGCTTGGGCAAAAATCCAATCATGCCGGCATCTAGGCAGCGACGGCGATCCTCTTCAAGCACCGAAGCCGTCAGTGCGATGATGGGCGGCGCGGCACTGCCATGTGTGGCAATGATCAGGCGGGCGGATCCATAACCGTCCATGATGGGCATGTTGGCATCCATCAGAACGGCTGCAAATGGCTTGCCACCCGCTTGCAGTGATGCAGCCACGCTGTCTGCAGCTTGCTGACCGTCCATCACAGTCACGAAATCGTAGCCCAATTTTCGCAGCATGCTGATGGCGACCTTGATGTTGACTTGGTTGTCATCTGCCACCAGCACCGTTTGATTTTTTGTAAGCACCTTCGCTGCCGGTTTGTGAATCTCTGGGATGTCCTGCGCATAAAGAATACGCGCCAAGATATTAAATAGCTGCGCTTGGCGATACGGCTTGAGCAGCCGCCCTGCAAAATGTCCCGCATCGGGCTCAGTGGGGAGCGAGCCTGAGGTCAGGAGCACGACTTGCATCTTAGGTTTGATTTTGTGCAGCGCCTGCGCCAACATCACGCCATCCATTTGAGGCATGTGCATGTCGGAGACCAAGACATCCGCATCGCGTGTCGAAAGCCAGCGCAGTGCGTCGGGGGCATTGTCGAAGGCCACGGTATTCATCTTCCAGCGCTTGAGCTGCTTTTGCAGGATTTGAATATTGACAGGCATATCGTCAACAATAACGGCAAGTTTGCCCTCCAGGCTGGCCAACTCCAAGATCGATGTTTCCGATTGATCGGGCGCATCACTGAAATCCATTCTTGAGGTGAACCAGAAGATTGAGCCTTGATCTTCGTCAGATTCCAAGCCAACGCTGCCGCCCATCATCTCTGCCAAGCGCTTACAGATGGCCAACCCCAGACCTGTGCCGCCATATTTGCGGGTAGTTGAAGCATCGACTTGTGTGAAAGACTGGAAGAGTGCACCTTGCCGCTCTTTCGGGATACCGATGCCGCTATCTTTGACTCGGAATTCAATCAATGCACCGTGTAGGGGTTGTCCATCGACTTGCCGCGCCGCATCAAAATCTTCTTTGATGTGTGCCGTGACTAGGATCTGTCCCTTTTCAGTGAATTTAATGGCGTTGCCCAAAAAATTGAGCAGAATTTGTCGAAGCCGCGTCACATCACCCCGAACCCACGCCGGCACTTCATCACCGACATCCACCAGCAGCTCCAAGCCCTTTTCCCGTGCACGCGGTGCGCCAATGTCGCACGCCTCTTCAATCGTGCTCTGAATCGACAAAGGCTCGCTTTCCAGATCAAGTTTGCCCGATTCTATTTTCGAGAAGTCCAAAATATCGTTGATCACGCTGAGCAATTGATCGCTCGAAACGCGCATGGTGTGCAAATAATCTTGCTGCTCTTCATTCAAGGGCGTGTCAGCCATGAGCGTCGTCATGCCCACAACACCGTTGAGCGGCGTACGAATCTCGTGGCTCATTGTGGCCAAAAAAGCGGCCTTGGCTTTGACCGCAGACAACGCCTCTTCACGCGATTCTTCTAGCTGTTGCGTGCGAAAGGCAACACGCTCCTCCAGATGTTCATTTGCATCTTCTAATGACTGCTTTTGCGCGTCAAGAGCCGCGCGATTGCTTTGAATTTCCTGCGCACTGTCGTGCAGCGTTCGTGCCAGTTCACGCACCTCTAGGATGCGTGCCTGTGCCTGCAGCGGCGGCACTTGGCCGCGCCCCATCTCCAGGGCCGCGTGCATCAAAGTGCGAAAGCGCATTGACATACGCCAAGCCAGCAAACCCGCCAATAAAGCACCGATCATTACGATGACGATCATGAGCATCATGGCGCGCTCCAAGCTTTGCTGCACTTCGCTTGCAAAATCTGCCCCGGGAGCGGCCACGATCAAAGTCAAAGGTAAACCCAGATGCTCGGCAAACGGACGCATCGCTACCAAGGTATCGCCCAGCGAGGTTTGTACGTTGCCATTGAAGCGCTCGCGCTGAACGGAGTCAGGCTGATATTTCCCCACAAGGGGCTGCATTTGCGCAAAAGCGTCACGAACAAGCGCGTTGGTGCTGTTAGTGGGTCCGAGCCGCTCCAGCTTGCCATCTTGCTCTTTAAACAGCGGATCACCCGCAGAGGAAGCTACCAAATTGCCCGAATCATCGACAATGAAGGCGACGCCTCGTGCTGAGATGTTGATGATTTGTAGCGCTTCTGATAGCTGTTTGAGATATAGGTCCGCCGCAAACACACCCAGAACGCCACCATCATCCTCAAAGACCGGCTGTGCGACTGTGATCAGCAGCTGCTTTTTGGAGGCAGAGAGATACACCGGTGTGAATACGCGTTCACGCTGACTCACAGCCTGAAGATACCAAGGGCGCGTGCGTGGCTCGTAATTTTTCGGTTCTGTAGCGAGCTTTTGACTTCTGTCCCCTGGCGCAATGACGGAGAAGAATTGACGACCTTCATCACCTGGACGGCGCATACCAACGCGCATCAATCCCGTGCCACCGCGCGCCATTTGTTCTACACCATGAAAATCACCCTCGTTGTTGCCGAAATATAAATACGGGACATCGGGTGCCATTCTGGTTAGGGAGACAGCGAGTTTCTCGAACTCCTCGGGCTGGTTGATCAGGCGGCGCGCCGTTTTGGTTTGCTCTGCGCTGGGAGAGGGTGGAATCAACCCGTTGAGCACCAAGCCTGCGGTTTGCAGTTGCACCTCGGCATCGGCGAGCACGCGTTGCACCACGTCCTTGATGATTTTTTGTGAAAGCTGCTCTACCGTTTGCACATTGCTCTTGTAAAGCAACCAGCCCACAAGCATTGCTGGAAGTACCGCGAATAGCAGCAATAAACTCATCGACAGCGTGCGAACAGTCAAGCTCCAACGCGGTTGGCTCGTGAGATCCTTCATGGCAACACTTTCTAGGGAGGTATTCAAAATGAAGGTTGCATATCAACAGCAAATGGGTTGGCCTTAAAGTGCGACCAGCTCCACTGCATCCAATGGGCCACTGCGCCCCGGCATTTGTAGCATAGCTCTTCGGCCACTGCGGGCTGCAGGGGCAGCGAGGCGCTGCGTTTGCACCGATGCGGCAATCGGCCAATCGAGGGCAGGGTGGCTCTGAAACATCTTTAAGGCAGTCGTCACCGTTTCGCCTACGGGCGTGAGTTGCCCGCCGCCGCCAAACATGCCCTCTAACTTGGCAAAGTTTACGGGCCCTGTGTGCAACCCCACGTTCAGACGGAAAGGTGGCAGACCGCGCTCGCCGAATTTTTGGATGACAAAAGAATCTAAGCGGCATGTGCCGTCTTGCAGGCCGAAAGCCGCCTTGGTGGCGCGCATGGCGTGATTGACGGATGTTGTGTCGGATGTCTCAACAAAAACACAGAGCATGCCATCGCCCAAAAACTGCATGTAATGCGCACCAAACAAATGCACCGTATCACCCACGCTGGAGTAAAACTGTTGCACTACTTGGCTTAACTCGCCAGAAGACAAGCGCTGCGTCCAGGCGGTGTAATCTCGCATATCTGCGTAAAGCACGGTGGCGCTGGCAAATCGCTCACTTGAATCTAAAGTTTGCTGGCTATCGGGCCATTG
This sequence comes from Variovorax sp., assembly GCA_031376105.1. Classification (GTDB taxonomy): domain Bacteria; phylum Pseudomonadota; class Gammaproteobacteria; order Burkholderiales; family Burkholderiaceae_C; genus JANMDU01. The sequence continues at coordinate 5,683 of JANMDE010000025.1, forward strand.
CGCAGACAACTCTTTCGCCATGCGCTTTTCGTACAAGCGGCCAATTTTTTCTTGCTGATCAGCCAAAGCGGTTGCCACAGCGCGGTCAACCACTTGGGCCTGTACCGCTTCTGCGCGCACTAATTTTGAAAGCTGCGCATTCACCGCATCGCGCAGCTCTTGCGGCGCAAATGGTTTGGTGAGGTAATCGTCAGCGCCTGTATTCATGCCTTGTCGCATGTGCGCACGGTCTTGCAACGAAGTCAGCAAAATAATTGGCGTCGTGGTGATGTCTTGATCCGCGCGCACAGCCTCCAAAACGCCAAAGCCATCTAGATTGGGCATCTGCACATCGCTCACCACTAAATCAGGCTTGTGCTCCCGGATCAGCGCCAAGCCTATGGCGCCATCTTCAGCGGCCAGCACGTCGTAGCCCTCTTTGCGCAGCACAGCAGAGACAAGCACCCGCGTGCTCGCGTCATCATCCATCACGACGATCAGTGGCATGTCAAGTCTCCAGTAGGCCTAGGCAGGCCTGTTGTATATGAGGCGAAAAGGCCAATTGCACATGTGCGTGGCCTTCAATGTGCTGATTGTCCGCGCCAATCAGGGTGGCTGCGCTGGCCGGGAAGACAATATTGTCACAATGCGAATAAAAGCAAGTGCATTTCTGCGCAAAACCGTCTGGTAAATGCGACGCATTTTCTTTCAGCCAATCGCTGCCTAAGCGCATTTCACGCCCGTTTTGGGTGTGTGATGTCGCAGCAATTGCCGTACCGTGATGTGGCGTGCCTAAGGTGACGACACGGTGCACTCGGCCCATCCCTTGGCTTGCTGGCAGCTGCGCCGCCCAAGCGCGAATCGCCAAACCGCCCATACTGTGCCCGACAATCACTGGCGGCAAGCCCGTGGCCAGCTCCACTTGCTGCACGGCACGCTCGACAAGCAGCGCATAGTTGTTGATCGTGCCGTATGCAGGCTCCAAATCGACGGCGACGAAGACGCGTCCTTGCGCGGCCAATTGCTGCATCCAGCGCGTCCAAAACGCGCGATTGCAGAAAAACCCATGAACCAACACCATCCCGCGTCGTCCTGGCGTAGGGTGCAACCCGTCGGCAATCGCCAAGCGGCGAAAAGGTTGCCACCAGCTAAACACCAAGCCAGCGACCCACGCTTCAGCCAACCAAGCAAGCAACCATTGCCCCAAGCTGGCTGGTGGGCTGGGGTCGTCACGGTTGGATTGCGCTGACCACAAGCACTGCATGCTCAGAATCAGCGGCGTTAGCAAAAAAGGCATGGCGAGACAAGCCCATGCCCAACCGCGCTGGCCATCCCAGAGCCAAGCGGCCGTCAGCCACCAAAAAATGAAGCTACCCAGCGTGACGAAGCGCTGAACCGAAGCATTGGTCATATTGCACCTGTTTTGTTATTGGCATGATACAGAGAGATGATGCTTTTGCATAAGAGTCTGCGCCTCAAAAAAAATCCCTGCTAGCAGCTGCCAGCAGGGATTTGCATGTGGTGGTGATAGGTGGATTTGAACCACCGACATCAGCATTATGAATGCTGCGCTCTAACCAACTGAGCTATATCACCGACGGAGTGAAATTATACCGAAGATTGCCAACCTGCCTTATAGGTGCTTAAAAACCGCTTTACGCTTATTCACAAAGGCATCCATACCCTCTTTCTGATCTGAGGTGGCAAACAAGGCGTGAAACAAACGGCGTTCAAACATGATGCCATCAGCCAAACCGCTTTCAAACGCGCGATTCACGCTTTCCTTGGCGGCCATGGTGGCGATTTGGCTGTATTCGCAAATGGTGTTTGCGGCGGCCAACACCTCGTCTTGCAGGCTGGCCACTGGCACAACGCGACTCACAAGCCCTGCACGCTCGGCCTCAGCAGCATCCATCATGCGCCCGGTGAGCGCCATATCCATGGCTTTGGCTTTGCCCACAGCGCGAGGCAAGCGCTGTGTGCCGCCGGCGCCAGGAATGATGCCCAGCTTGATTTCGGGTTGACCGAATTTGGCGTTGTCCGCCGCGATGATGAAATCGCACATCATCGCCAGCTCGCAGCCACCGCCCAGTGCGAAGCCGCTGACGGCGGCGATCACGGGTTTGCGGATGGTGCGGATGGTCTCCCAGTTTTTGGTGATGTAGTCGTTTTTGTACACATCCGCAAAGCGGTAAGTGGCCATCGCGCCAATGTCAGCGCCCGCCGCAAAGGCTTTTTCGCTGCCGGTGATGATCATGCAGCCAATGGCTTCATCCGCATCAAAGGCTTTGAGCGCCGCGCCCAGCTCGTCCATGAGCTGGCCGTTTAGGGCGTTGAGTTGCTTAGGGCGGTTCAGTGTGATTTTGCCAACTGAGCCAAGGGTTTCGATAAGGAGGAGTTCGTAGGTCATCTTGTGATGATAACTTTGCTTTTGTGGGTTTTCGTTAGCCGGTGCACTTTGCTCAGTTTCATTGGCGTTCTTGGCTCGTGATCGGCACAGTGCCTCATTCGCAGCCACTCACTCAAAAAAAGGCGGTCTTCTAACTGCCAAATGAACAGCGCCAAAAATTTCCCG
>JANMDE010000001.1:0-27405 GCA_031376105.1 Variovorax sp.
CAAGCCTGGCGAGGCCTTGGTCAGCATCGTCAACCGCGAACTGGTGGCCACTATCGGTGAGGGCGTGAGCGACATCAACCTCGCTGCTCAACCGCCGGCTGTGATTTTGATGGCCGGCCTGCAAGGCGTGGGTAAAACCACGACCACGGCAAAACTCGCCAAACACCTGATCACCAAGCGTAAAAAGAAGGTGCTCACCGTTTCAGGCGACGTGTATCGGCCCGCCGCCATTGAGCAGCTCAAAACCGTAACGGCGCAAGCTGGCGCAGAGTGGTTTCCATCGTCTCCCGACCAAAAACCCGCCGACATCGCCCGCGCCGCGCTTCTTTATGCGAAGAACCACTATTTTGATGTGCTGTTGGTGGACACCGCTGGCCGCCTCGCCATTGATGCGCAGCTAATGCAGGAAATTCAAGAGCTCCATGGCATCTTGAACCCGGTGGAAACGCTGTTCGTGGTCGATGCCATGCAAGGCCAAGACGCGATCAACACCGCCAAAGCCTTCAAAGACACGCTGCCACTGACCGGCATCATCCTGACCAAAACCGATGGCGATTCACGTGGTGGGGCAGCGCTCTCCGTGAAGCAAATCACGGGCGTGCCCATTAAGTTTGCGGGTACGAGCGAAAAAATTGATGGTTTAGAGGTGTTTGATGCCGAGCGTTTTGCGGGGCGTATTCTGGGCATGGGCGACATTCTCGCGCTGGTAGAGCAGGTTACTGCCAACGTGGACATGGCTGCTGCGCAAAAGATGGCCGAGAAAATCAAGAGCGGCGACGGCTTCAATCTGCAAGATTTTTTAGAGCAAATTCAGCAGATGAAAAATATGGGCGGTTTATCCAGCCTGATGGATAAACTACCTTCGCAACTCGCTGGCAAAGCGTCTGAGGCTGATCTCAACCGCGCTGAGAAAGACATCATCCGCAAAGAAGGCATCATCAACAGCATGAGCGGGAAAGAGCGCCGCAACCCCGGATTGCTCTTCGACGGCAAAACCAAAGCCAGCCGCAAACGCCGCATCGCCCTAGGCGCAGGGGTGCAGATTCAGGAAGTCAACCGCCTGCTCAACGAGTTTGACAAAATGCGCGACATGATGAAAAAAATGAAGGGCGGCGGCATGATGAAGATGATGAAAAAGCTCGGCGGAATGGGGGGGATGGGCGGCATGAAAGGCCTGCCTGGCATGGGCGGTGGCGGCAAGTTGCCCTTTTAAACGCTCCTAATTGAATAGCATGCTTTGTAGTATTTATAAGGGCGAATAGCCCCTATTGCTTATGGAATTAGTAGCTGCGTCCAGCTTTGTACGCTGCACTGCTTCGCGGCGAGAGCGCGGTAGCGGCGGCGAGTCGCGCCATCGCTTGGCCCGCATGCGCATGCGTGATGGCCAAGCCCAGCGCATCGGCGGCGTCTTTGCCCGGTAAACCTGGCAGTTTGAGCAAGCGCATCACCATCTCTTGCACCTGCGCTTTGGCCGCTTTGCCATGCCCGGCCACCGCTTGTTTCATTTGCAAGGCGGTGTATTCCGCCACCGGCATATCAAGGGAGACCAAAGCCGTGACGCAAGCGCCACGGGCCTGACCGAGCAGTAAAGTAGCCTGCGGATTCACGTTCACAAAAACAATTTCCACCGCTGTCTGCTCTGGCTGATAGGTCGCCACCACTTCACGCACACCGTCATACAAGACTTTGAGCCGTGCGGGCAAATTGCCGCGATCCAAATGTGTGGTGCAGATCGTGCCACTGGCGATGTAGGTCAACTGGCTGCCCACGCGCTCCAGCACGCCAAAGCCCGTCGTCTGCAAGCCCGGATCAATGCCCAGTATTCGCATGTCGCCAACCATTAACTGCTATTAATTTAATAGCACACTTACCATGATTTATAAGGGCTATACGCCAAAATCTCATGAATTTACTTCACAAACCGAAATACCAGCGAACCGAGTGAAAGAACACAGGCGCAGCAAAACAAAGCGCGTCCACACGATCCAATAAACCTGTTGCACCCGTCACAGAAGGCGCACCGCTCCAATTCGTGACACCGCGATCGCGCTTCAAGGCTTTCATCACCAAATGCCCCAAGCTACCCGCTGTGCAAGCAATCAAGGCCATGGCCAGCGCTTGGCCGGGCTTAAACGGTGTGATACCTGAAAGCAGCCCGCCCACCAGGCCGCCGGCTGCCACGCCCACGCAAAAGCTAGTCCAGGTAAAACTCGTGCTGATCAGCGGCGCACGCGGTGGTTTTTTCAACCACCTTTGCATCACATGCTGCACCACCATGCAAATCTGCACAGTAAACACCAAGAAAAACACCAAGAACGCATTCTTCGCCTCGTCCCAGCGCGGAAAATCCAATAAAAGCAAGGCTGGCACATGGCTCATGCCATACACGCACACCATGATGCCCCATTGCAGCTTCGCATTGCGCTCCAAGAAACGCTGCGGATCGTTGGCAAGCGCACTCACCACGGGGATGGCAAGAAAAACATAGACAGGGATAAACACCGTGAACAGCTCAAAATGCTCAGTGATCACCAGCCAAAATTGAATCGGCAATACGACAAAGAACGCCAAGATCAAGCTGCGATGGTCGCCCCGCCGCGTCGGCGACAGGGTGATAAATTCGCGCAGTGCAAAAAACGCCATCGTGGCAAACAAGACGGTCGCCACCGTCTCCCCCATCACCCAACCGATCCAAAACACCAGCGCTACCAGCCAAGAAGTTTGCAGCAAGCCAGAGAGACGCTTGATTTCAGCCGCCCACAACTTGCCACGCTCAGATTCACGCTCTCGAAAAGCCAGGCCGAATAACACCAACGAAATCAGCAGCAGCAGACCGAACACGATGATAAATAGCAGCCCCACCTGCTGAGTGGCCGTCAATGAGCGCAGCATTTGGTTCATCTTGTCACACCTCGCGCAGGGCAATCACGGCGTTACGCGCACGTTCGGCAAACACAGCATGGTCTTCAGGCTGGCCGTCCACCAGCTCAACTTTCATCGGCGCACCAAAAGTCACACTGCACAGCACCGGCACCGGCACGACCTCTCCTTTGGGCAAGAGGCGCTGGATATTGTTGATCCAAGCAGGAACCAACACCACGTTGGGAAACTTGCATGCAAGGTTGTACAAACCACTTTTGAAACGCTGCGGTAGCTCCTCAAAGCCGCGCGTTCCTTCAGGAAAAAGAATGATGGAATCACCCTTCTCTAAGGCATCCAGTAAAGGCGTCAACGGATCTGTTAGCACACCACTTTCATCCGCTTTACGCTCGCGATCCACATACACCGCATTGAACACCTCCCGCGTGATCCAGTGCTTGAAAGGCGTCTTCGTCCAATAATCTTTGGCCGCAATGGGCCGCGTGATCCCGCGCAATTCAGAGGGCAAAGCGGCCCAGATCATCACCAAATCCGCATGGCTTTGATGATTTGCAAAATAAATACGCTGCTCTGCTTTGGGTGGGCAACCGTACCAGCGCGCCTGCGCTCCGGTGAGCGCGCGCACAAGGCCTAACAAAAACAAACTCATCAACTTAGCAAGCATGCTCAGATGGTAACCGCGCCAGCGCATCCTTGAGCTCAGTGTTCACCCCGTAAAATGACGGCCATGCAGAAAATACTTGTCACTGGTGGTGCTGGCTTCATCGGCTCCAATTTCGTGCTTGAATGGCGTGCAGCTACCGGTCAATCCGTTGTCAACCTTGACGCACTCACCTATGCTGGCAATCTGCAAAACCTAAGCAGCTTAAGTGGCGATGCGCAGCATGTCTTCGTTCAAGCCAATATTACAGACAGCAGTAAGATCAGTGCATTGCTTTTAGAGCATCAACCCAGCGCCGTTGTCCACTTCGCCGCTGAAAGCCATGTGGATCGCTCCATCCACGGGCCCGAGGACTTCATCCAGACCAACATCGTTGGCACGTTTCGCCTGCTTGAGGCTGTGCGGCATTACTGGGGCGGCCTTGCGGCGCCAGCCAAAGCCGCGTTTCGCTTTTTGCACGTCTCCACCGATGAGGTCTATGGCTCCCTCGCCTCTGGTACACCCGCCTTTTCTGAGACGCACACCTACGAGCCCAACAGCCCCTATTCCGCCAGCAAAGCGGCCAGCGACCATCTGGTACGCGCCTACCACCACACCTACGGCCTTCCCACACTCACCACGAATTGCTCTAATAACTATGGCCCTTTCCATTTCCCCGAAAAACTCATCCCACTGATGATCGTCAACGCCCTCGCTGGCAAAAACCTGCCTGTCTATGGCGACGGCATGCAAATCCGCGATTGGCTCTACGTCAAAGACCATTGCAGCGCCATTCGCCGCGTACTAGAAGCCGGCAGAGTCGGCGACGTCTACAACATCGGCGGTTGGAACGAAAAACCCAATATCGAGATCGTCAAAACGATCTGCACTCTGCTCGACGAACTGCGACCCCGCACCGACGGCCAGAGCTACACGCTGCAAATCACCTACGTGCAAGATCGCCCTGGCCACGACCGCCGCTACGCCATCGATGCCAGCAAAATCCACAACGAGCTCGGCTGGAAGCCTGCCGAGACGTTTGAGTCCGGCATCCGTAAAACTGTGCAGTGGTATCTCGACAACTCAGATTGGGTCGCCAACGTACAAAACGGCAGCTACAAAGTTTGGTTGAAGAAGCAATACAAGGAAGCCGCATGAGCACCACAGCCCAAACCCAACGCAAAGGCATCATCCTCGCGGGCGGCTCCGGCACGCGCCTGCACCCGGCCACGCTCGCGATTAGCAAGCAATTGCTGCCCGTGTATGACAAACCCATGGTGTATTACCCCTTGAGCACCCTCATGCTCGCAGGTATTCGAGACATTCTGGTCATCAGCACCCCGCAAGACACCCCGCGCTACCAACAACTTTTGGGCGACGGCAGCCAATGGGGTTTGAATCTCCAATACGCCATTCAGCCCAGCCCTGACGGCCTCGCACAAGCCTTCATCATCGGCGAGACATTCGTCGGCAACAGCCCCAGTGCGCTTGTTCTTGGCGACAACATCTTTTATGGTCACGACTTCCAGCAACTCTTAGGCGCTGCCGATCAGCAAAGCCAAGGTGCCACCGTCTTCGCCTACCATGTCAAAGATCCTGAGCGCTACGGTGTCGTTGCGTTCGACAAAGAAGGTAAGGCCAGCAGCATTGAAGAAAAGCCTAAAACCCCAAAAAGCAACTATGCCGTCACAGGCTTGTATTTCTACGACAACCAAGTCATAGAAATAGCCAAATCTGTTAAGCCCAGCGCACGCGGCGAACTCGAAATCACCGCCGTCAACGATACCTATCTTCAAATGAACCAGCTCAATGTCCAAATCATGCAGCGCGGTTATGCCTGGCTTGACACCGGCACGCATGAAAGCCTGCTGGAAGCCAGCCAATTTATTGCCACGATCGAGCATCGACAGGGGCTGAAAGTCTGCTGCCCAGAGGAGATTGCCTACCGTTCAGCTTGGATTGACACCGAACAGCTACTTCAATTGGCCGCTCCTATGGCCAAGAACGCGTATGGCCAGTATCTGATCAGCATGACCCAAACTTCTCAGCACTGATGCAAATCACCCACACTCCCATCGAAGGCCTCATAGTGCTGCAACCGAAAGCATTTCAAGACGAGCGCGGCTGGTTCATGGAAAGCTTTAACGAAGCGCGTTTTCAAGCTGCCGTCGGGCAAGCCATTCATTTTGTTCAAGACAACCACAGCTTCAGCACCCAAGGCGTATTGCGTGGCCTTCATTATCAGATCGACCCACACCGCCAGGGCAAGCTCGTGCGCGTGATTGAAGGCAGCGTATGGGATGTGGCTGTGGATATTCGCGCAGACTCGGCCACGCGCGGCCAGTGGTTTGGCTTAGAGCTCAGCGCAGCGAACCAGAAACAGCTCTGGATTCCAGCGGGCTTTGCGCATGGCTTTCTCACCCTGAGCGCGACCTCTCAGTTTTTATACAAAGCCACTGACTTTTACGATCCTGCTTCGGAACGATCTATTCTTTGGAACGATCCCCATTTGGCGATTGATTGGCCACTCCCAAGACCTCCGATCGTCAACACCAAAGATCAACAAGCCAGTGCATTCGCAGGCGCACAGCCCATGTGAAACGGCCAGCATTGAGCGCAAAAAAACCGCTCACTTGGAGCGGTTTTTTCTTTGAAAACCCCTGTTCATTCAGGTTTGGTCATCCACAGCGGCCGTTGGCGCATTGGTAGCGCAAGAGTCAATGCCATTGTCGCGTGCCTTTTCGCTGGCATACATCTGGCTATTGCCAATGACTTGGTGGTTGCCCGCTTTCAAGACGAAATAGGGCTCGCCTTTGCTGCTGGTGAGTTTGTCAAAGCGGCTCGCATCTGCAGCATTTTTCTTCACCGATTCAATGCCGTTTTGCGCACTGGCTTTACTCTCATACATCTCGCTTTGCAAGATGTTTTGTCCGTTGCCCGCCAAGAGGCTGAAATAAAACTTATCGTTTTTGGACTTTTTGAGTTCGAATTTGCCGGCCATGTGTCGTGTCCTTTAGAAATAGGTTGCAGCGAAAAAATGCTGTAGCGCCTTTGTAGCTGGATTGAGCAGGTTTGGCAAGCCTTGCGCATGCCATCTTGGTAATTTGTCACGGCTTGAGCTGCATTTGTGGTAACCGCTATCATCTACGGCATGAGTTTTTTTGCGATTGCCTTGGCACTTTTGTTAGAACAAGTCCGTCCGCTGCTGCTAGGCAGTGCGGTACATCGCTGGGCGCTTGCTTGGGCACGAGGGTGTGCGCGCAGCTTGGATGCGGGGCGTTCCCACCATGGCTGGCTGGTCTGGGTGGCAGTGGCCGTGCTGCCTGCATTGTTCGCTTGGGGTGTGCATCTGTTGCTGATTCATGTGTGGGGTTGGGTGGGCAATGTGTTGGCGTTTGCGTGGCATGTGCTGTTGCTGTATGCCACGCTGGGGTTTCGGCAGTTCAGCCACCATTTCACGGCCATTCGCGATGCCTTAGAAGCGGGCGATACGTCGCTGGCGCGGCGCTTGCTAGGGCAATGGATGCGGATGCAGGAAGAGCAAGTGCCCCAGGAGCAATTGCTGCGCAACCTGATGGATCATTCTGTGGTGGCGGCGCATCGACATGTGTTTGCCGTGCTGGGTTGGTATGCTGTTTTGGCGGCGCTGGGCCTGGGGCCAGCAGGCGCGGTGCTTTACCGTATGAGCGAGCTGGCCGCGCGCTACTTTGATCCTGCTGGCCGCGAAGACCCTTATAGTTCGGTGTATCAGAGCCCACAAGCGACTCAGGCTATGGATGCAGCGCCCAGTTTGAGCAGCCCGTCCACCGAGCAAGCTGTACAGACCGCCTGGTGGTGGCTTGACTACCTGCCTGCACGCATGACAGCGATGGGGTTCGCTGTGGTGGGCAATTTTGAGGATGTGCTGGACGCGTGGCGGCAACATAACGCCAGCGACTTTGCCGAACACTCCCACGATGGCCTGATTCAGGCCGCGATGAATGCCGCTTTAGGCATCAAAGGCGAGCTGACGGTGATGCATTTGCGCAACATGGTGGGCATGGTGTGGCGCACTGTGGTGCTGTGGCTGCTGCTGATCGCGCTCTTGACGCTCGCTCGGCTTTTAGGGTGAGCCTGACGCCTTGGCTGATGCTTCAGTAGGTTGGCGGTTGGCTCAATTCAGCAAATAAGTGACTATAAATTTGATAGCGCCTTGCGCTTATTCTGTAGGGGCTAACTGCTGATTTCTCTTCAAGATCGCCTTCAGGGAGCACATTCAGACGCACACCGCAACCGGGTTCGTGCAGGTGAGTGCAATTGTAAAACTTGCATTGCCCTAAGTGCTGCGCCACATCGGGCATGAGTTGAGCCAGCTCGGTCGCTGGGACATGATGCAAACCAAATTCTTGGAAGCCGGGGCTGTCAATCAGGGCGGTTTCACGGTTTTCATCCAGCCAATAGAGCGTGGTGGAGGTGGTGGTGTGTTTGCCAGAATTCAGCGCTTGGGAAATTTCTTGGGTTTTGACGAATTCGCCCAGGCTGGCTTTGGCTTGTGGGGCGAGCAAGTTCACCAAGGTGCTCTTTCCCACGCCACTGGGGCCGAGCACGAGCGTCGTCTTGCCCTGCAACCGCTTCATGAGGGCCGCTTTGTCGACATCGCCCGAGAGGCGAAGCGAGAGTGGCAATACGCCGTAATGCATCTGGCGATAAGCATGCAGCCTTTGCCAACTGCGCTCAAATGGCTCTTGCAGATCGCTTTTATTGAGCGCGATAATGGGCGCGATCTTTGCGGCTTCGCAGGCAATCAGCGCTCGCGCGAGCTGGCTTTCGGAATATTCTGGCTCTGCGGCGATCAAAATCAAGGCTTGATCGAGGTTAGCAGCGAAAGATTTGGTGCGAATATCGTCTTGTCGATACAGCAGATTGCGCCGCTCATCCACGCGCTCGATCGTGCCTTCGTCTGAGCTGGCCAGCCACTGCACTTTGTCGCCCACCACAGCGGTAGACTTTTTGCCACGCGGATGGCAAATCGTGCGCTTGCCATCAGGCGATTCCACCAAGCAATGCCGACCGAAGCTGGCCACCACCAAGCCGAGTTCAAGGTCTTGCGCTGTCTTCAACGCGGTTTACCCAAAGCATCAACCTCCGTTGCGCACTCAATGTCGGTGATCGAGATACCACTCACATCATGCGTGTTGAAACGAACCACGCAGCGATTGAAATGTACGCTCATGTCCGGGTGATGGTCATGCCGCTCGGCGATGAAAGCCACGGCATTGACGAAGCTCATCGTTTCTAAATAATTGGCAAAGCGAAAGGTCTTTTGAATGGCGACATCGGCGTCGTCGCCATCCAGCATCCAACCGGGAATTTCTACCAAGTTAGCTACGATTTCAGGAGCACTCAGGGCACGCCTATTCAGGGTAGACCACTGTTTTTTCTTTAAAAAACTAGTTTCGCTCATCTCAAACCCCCATGCGAGCTAAGCGCTCAGAAGCGGGCGGATGCGAATAATAAAACTTCACATACAAGGGATCGGGCGTTAGCGTGGAGGCATTGTCTTCATAGAGCTTGAGCAGTGCGTTTTTCAGGTCTGATGCCTGCGTTTGGCTCACGGCATAAGCATCGGCTTCAAACTCATGTTTGCGCGACACTTGCGCCATGAGCGGCGAGATGAACACGGTAAACACCGGGATCGCCATCATAAAAAGCAGCAGCGCCAAAGCGGAATTTGCGCCCTGCACATCCGCCGTGATCGGGCGCACGCCGAGGCCAAGATAAAACCACAACTGGTTGCTCAAAAAGCCCAGCAAAGCAAAGCCTGCCAAGCTCATGGCAAACATGCTCACGATGCGCTTGATGATGTGTTTGTGTTTGAAATGCCCCAGCTCATGCGCCAACACGGCATCCACCTCGCCAGGCGTGAGGCTTTTTAGCAGCGTGTCAAAAAATACCACTCGCTTGCTCGCCCCAAAGCCCGTGAAATACGCATTCGCATGGGCGCTGCGCTTGCTGCCATCCATCACAAACAGACCTTTGGCTGTGAAACCGCAACGGTTCATCAGGGCGGTGACGCGATCTTTCAAGCTCTCATCTGCCAATGGCTCAAATTTATTGAAAAGCGGCGCAATAAACGTGGGGTAAATCAAAAGCAGCAACAAGTTAAAACCCATCCACACACACCAAGCCCAGAGCCACCACAGATCGCCCGCAGCGCCCATGAGCCACAAGATCAGCGCGGCAATCGGCAAACCAATCAGTGCGCCGATGAACGTACCCTTCACAGCATCTAGCAACCAAAGCTTAAATGTCATTTTATTGAAGCCGAATTTTTCTTCTAAAACAAATGTGCCATAGAGGGAAAACGGTAAATCAATGATGCCGCCAATCACCACGAAGCTCAGCAAGAGCGCTAACTGCTGCATCAGTCCAGCGTCAAGCCATCCCAGCAAAGCTTGGTTGAGCATGTCTAAGCCGCCCAAAAGCGTCCAGCCCAACAGCACCGCCGCACCAAACGCCAGCTCTAAAATCCCGACTCGACCCTTGGCAACCGTGTAATCGGCTGCTTTTTGATGCGCGGCCAGCGTGATGCGCTCCGCAAACGCGACAGGCACCGCAGCGCGATGCTGCGCCACATGGCGAATCTGACGCGTGGCCAGCCAGAGCTTCAGAAGAAGGCCAGCAACCAAGGCAGCGGCAAATAAGGCGGTGAAAACAGCAGGAGTCATGGCTTGATTTTAGGCGTTTGGAGCCAGCCTTTCATTTCAGCGAGAATCAAGGCATGACTTCTGCCCCACTGACCCCAAGCCTCAAAAAATCCGAACACAACCTCGTCTGGCTCGATTGCGAGATGACGGGCTTAGACCCTATCGAGAATCGCCTGATTGAAATCGCTGTCGTCGTGACCAATCCCGATTTATCCATCCGCGTTGAAGGCCCGGTGTTTGCCTTGCGCGCGAGCGAAGCCGCATTGAAGAAAATGGACAAGTGGAACGTCTCCACCCACACCAAAAGCGGCTTGGTTGCGCGGGTAAAGACAAGCAAAGTGACAGCCGCCAGCGCAGAGCAGCAACTGATTGACTTCCTCAAAACCTACGTCGGCGCAGGCAAATCCCCTCTCTGCGGCAACACCATCAGCCAAGATCGCCGCTTCCTGGTGCGCTACATGCCCAAACTCGATGCTTTCTTTCACTACCGAAATTTAGACGTGAGCACCTTGAAAGAACTGGCCAAACGCTGGAAGCCTGAGGCTTATAAGAGTTTTAAAAAGAAACAACGGCACACGGCGCTGGCGGACGTACATGAATCGATTGATGAGTTGATGCACTATCGGGAACAGTTTTTGAAGCTTTGAAGACAAAGTCAAAATTTCCGAACGCGAAAGGCGCGAAAATTACGCGAAAATCGCAAAAAGAAACAGCCAAAATTTATTTTTCTTTTGTGCTTATTTCGTGTAATTTTAGCGCCTTTCGCGTTCAGTATTGAATGGAATCGTTCTTCACTTCCTGCGCATCCCAGTAAACGCAGAAAACTCCCATCTTCTGAATCCCACAATCATCGTGAAGCCATCCCGATGTTTTTCATCCATCTTCTTGTCCGCCAAATGCTGCGCCGCGAAGTCTTGGCCGATGCGGTTGATGCGCTCCACAAAATTGGGGGCCACGGCGCGGTTGATGTTGCCGTGCACCATCAGCAGGGTTTCGCCTTCGCGGTCAAAGCGACCTGAGAAATACTCCCCCACAATGTTTTGTGTGAAATAGCTGCGGATCGGGCCGTCGCCGCGCCAGCGGAAGGTTTTGGCCACTTTCAGGCGGTAGCGGTTCATGGGCTTGAGTTCAATCACGCCCAGCTTGTCCAAGGCGAGCAGTTTGGCCGTGCATTGCGCCTCAGACATTTGATAAGTTTGCACAATCTGCTCGTATTCCCAGTAGCTCAGCACGCAAATCGCCGCCAACAGCAAAAGCGGATCTTTCACCACCGCCGCTTCTTGCTCATAGGTCAGCTCGGTCATCAAAGGTGTGCTTTCGGCCACTTTGCGCGCGAGATCAGCGAAATCTGTGCCGAGGAAACGGCAGACATCGTCAATCCGCGAAAGCGGCATTTCTTTCTTGCTGAACATGCGCTTGATGCTGGATTCACTCATCTCCAAAGCATCGGCCATGTCGGCATAGGTTTTGCTCCTGCTTTTCAGCTCTTGCTTGATCACGTCGATGAGAAGGGTGGTGTCTGCCATTGCGATATCTCGTATGTATTTCTTGCATTCTATTCAGCCTGATAATGACAACATGAAATTCGATTTTTCCAACCCCTATTCCACCACCCGCATCCCTGTCTTCGCCCGCAATGTGGTGAGTACCTCGCATCCTCTCGCCGCCCAAGCCGGCTTGCGCATGATGCTGAAAGGGGGCAATGCAGTCGATGCGGCCATCGCCGCAGCTGCGGCCATCACAATTTGCGAACCGGTGAGCAATGGTTTGGGATCGGATTCGTTTTGTATTTTGTGGGATGGCAAAGAATTGCACGGCCTGAATGCCTCTGGCCGCGCCCCCAAAACGTGGACACCGGAGTATTTCAAACGCAAATATGGCGATGCGCCAAATCTGCCCAAGCGCGGCATGGACACCGTCACTGTGCCCGGCGCGGTGGCGAGCTGGGTGGCCATGAGCGAGCGCTTTGGCAAGCTGCCTTTTGCCGATCTGATGGAGCCAGCCATTGAAATTGCCGAGCGTGGCTATTTGCTGCCGCCCATCGTGCAGCAAAAATGGGCTGCAGCCACCGAGGAGCTTCGAGGCCAACCGGGCTTCGCGCAAGGCTTTCTGCCCTGGGGGCGTGCACCGAATGTAGGCGAGCTGTTTCAATTTAAAGCGGCAGCACATGGCTTGCGCAAAATCGCTGAAACCAAGGGCGCAGCGTATTACGGCGGCGAGATTGCGGCCGCAATTGAAAAATTCTCCAGCGTCAATGGCGGCAGTATCACGGCCGCAGATTTCGCGGCTTACAAACCAGAATGGGTCAAGCCGATCTCCCAAAATTACCGAGATTACGAGCTGCACGAAATCGGGCCTAATGGCCAAGGTATTGCCGCTCTCATTGCTCTGGGCATCTTGAACCACTTTGACATTGCCAGCCACAAAGTTGATGGCGTGGGTTCACAGCATTTGCAAATCGAAGCGATGAAGCTGGCGTTTGCTGATGTGTACAAATTCGTAGCTGAGCCCTCTTCCATGAGCGTCACGCCCGAGCAAATGCTCTCCAGCGAGTATCTTGCCAGCCGCGCCAAGCTGATCCGCATGGATAAAGCGCAAGATTTTCAAGCCGGTAACATCGCCAAAGGCGGCACGATTTATCTTTCAACAGCTGATGAAAACGGCATGATGGTCAGCTTCATTCAGAGCAACTACATGGGCTTTGGCTCGGGCTGCGTGGAGCCAACGTTTGGCATCAGCTTGCAAAACCGCGGCCACGGCTTCTCACTCGATCCGGCTTCGCCCAATGTGGTTGCGCCCGGCAAACGCCCGTTTCACACCATCATCCCCGCCTTCCTCACCAAAAATGGCCAGCCCGTGATGAGCTATGGCGTGATGGGCGCCAACATGCAGCCGCAAGGCCATATGCAAACCTTGGTGCGCATGCTCGACTACGGCCAAAACCCGCAAGCTGCTTGCGATGCGCCGCGCTGGCGTTTCAATGCAGGTTTGGAGATCAATGTGGAGGCTGCCATGAACGCGCAAACCGTACAAGGATTGATTGATCGCGGGCATCAAACGGAAGTCATCAACGATTCCTATCAAGACTTCGGCGCAGGCCAGTTCATCTGGCGAGCGGGTGATCCGAGGGTGCAGGGTTATGTGGCAGCAAGCGATGCGCGGCGTGATGGGCAAGCGGTGGGTTTCTAAGCTCTTCTATGCATCTTTGTAAGAAAAATAGACCTTTTGCCCTTATAAGATATGAGAAGTTTGCTATATTTTTAATAGTAAATGCATGTCCATGACGACGCCTTCTTCTCATGCCCGTAAGTTGCAACTGACCGGCCTGCTCATGGCTGTGACGGGTTCGATTGCCTTTAGCGGTAAAGCCATCATCGTCAAGCTCGCCTATCGCTACGGTGTGGATGCCGTGACTTTGATCATGTATCGCATGCTGTTTGCATTGCCGATGTTTGCCATCATGGCTTGGTGGGCTTCGCGCGGCAAAAAGCCACTCTCGCGCAATGATTGGCTGGGTGTGATTGGCCTCGGATTCTGCGGCTATTACTTGGCGAGTTTCTTAGATTTTCTGGGCCTGCAACACATCAGCGCCAGCCTAGAGCGGCTGATTTTATATTTGAACCCCACCATCGTCTTGATCCTCGGCGCACTGCTGTTCAAGAGAAAAATCACCCGCACGCAAGCCATTGCCATGGGTCTGAGCTATGGCGGCGTGCTGCTGGTGTTTGGCCATGAGGTGAGTTTTGACGGCAAGAATGTGCTGCTGGGCGCGGCACTGGTGTTTGGCAGCGCGGTGTCATATGCGATTTATCTGGTTTACAGCGGCGAGATGGTTAAGCGCCTGGGCTCGCTGCGCTTGGTGGGCTTGGCCACGAGCGTGGCTTGCTTGTTTTGTATCGCTCAGTTTGTGATTTTGAAGCCCGTGTCGGCAGCTATCGTCGCACCGGAAGTGATTTGGCTTTCGATTTTGAACGCCACACTCTGCACTGCCGTGCCAGTGCTGCTGGTGATGATGGCCATTGAACGCATCGGCGCAAGCCTGGCTGCGCAAACCGGCATGATCGGCCCCATGAGCACGATTGCCATGGGCGTGATCTTCTTGGGCGAACAACTCAACACTTGGATCATCGGCGGCACTGTGCTAGTGTTGCTCGGCGTGTATTGGGTGAGCCGAAGCAAGGCTTGAATCTAGAGATTGCGTAGCGGATGCCAGCTCGAATCTTTCAGAGGCTCAGAATCAGGCTTCACATTTGCTTCTTTGGGCAAACAGAGCATGTTGACTGAGACCAGCGTTGGGTAAAAATTCTCAGCATTCCCCGCGAAGTTATTGACATTAAACAAAGCGGGCAAATGAAACCAAATCTCATAGTCCATGGCCCACAGCTGCTCGATGAGGGCCTTTGATTTGGTGGGTTGATCATTTTCTAGATAGATCACAGGACGGCAACGCGCTATCGTCGTTTCAGCGCCTTGCAGAACAGCAGACTCCATGCCCTCCACATCAATCTTGAGTAGTCCGACATCCCAACTGCCATCCAGCATCTCGTCGAGCGGCCAAGCTTCTATGCTTTCGTCTGCCTCCAAAGCTTGCTCGCGCAAGCGCACAGCGCCAAAATTACCAGCTTGATCGTATTCTTGTCTAGTGAAATACAAGATACTGCGCTGGGGTGCACAGGCTTCGGATACCGCATGCACGTTGCGCACATGGTTCAGAGACAAGTTGGCACAGAGTTGCTGAAAAATGATGGGCTGTGGCTCTATCGCCATCAAGCGACGACCGTTTACCGCTAGCACTTGAGCCAATGGAAGGGTGTGGCAGCCAATATTGGCACCCACTTCAACGGCATCGCGCTGGGCAGGCATCCAGTGCATCAAGAAATCACATTCGAGTTGGCTGTATTCACCGTAAATGGACAGCCCTTGACCCATGTACTGATCGTGAAGATTCACCAGCATCACACCATGGCGCGCCATCACTAAGCGAAGAGAATTTGCAAGGTCAATGAATTGCATAAGGTTGGCGTGCTAGAGTTTCAAGATCGGTCTTGAACGAGACTATCATTATTTCAATTATTGCGGAAAGAGACACCATGAGCAAAGCTATTCTGATCGAACAAACCGGCGGCCCTGAGCAAATGAAGCTCGTGGATGTGAATGTGGGCGAGCCGGGTACGGGGGAGATTCGCATTCGGCATCATGCGGTAGGGCTGAATTTCATTGACGTGTATCAGCGCAGCGGTGTGTACAACCTGCCTTTGCCTTTGCAGCTCGGCATGGAAGCTGCTGGTGTGGTGGAAGCTGTGGGTCCGGGTGTGACGCACCTGAAGGCCGGCGATCGCGCGGCCTATGCGAGCCAGCCACCCGGCGCATATTGCGAGGTGCGCGTGATGCCCGCAAAGTGCGTTTGCAAGTTGCCCGATTCGATTTCGTTTGAAACCGGTGCGGCGATGATGCTCAAGGGCTTGACGGCGCAATATCTGCTGCGCAAAACTTTGCCTGTGCAAGGCCTGCAGGCCGGTGATTTTGTGTTGTTTCATGCCGCTGCCGGCGGCGTGGGCTTGATTGCTTGCCAATGGGCAAAGGCACTGGGCTATCAGTTGATCGGCACAGCGGGATCAGACACGAAGTGTGCGCTGGCCAAAGAGTATGGCGCGACACATGTGATCAACTATTCAACGGAGGATTTTGCAGCGCGAGTGAAAGAAATTACTGGTGGCAAGGGCGTGAAAGTCGTCTATGACTCTGTGGGCAAAGACACGTGGGATCAGTCGCTCGATTGCCTCTCGCCGTTTGGCCTGATGGCCAGCTTTGGCAACGCCTCTGGTGTGGTGCCACCTTTTGCACCCGGCAGCTTAGGTGCGAAAGGCTCGATTTATGTCACGCGTCAAACGCTGTTCACCCACATCGCCACGCGCGAGAGTACGCAAGCGATGGCGGATGATTTGTTTGCGATGGTAGCCAGTGGCGCAGTGAAGATCAAAATTGATCAACGCTACAAGCTGGAAGATGTGCAGCATGCGCATCGTGATTTAGAAGCGCGCAAAACGACCGGCTGCACGATCCTGACGCTTGGATGAAGATCTAACTCGCCACGCCTGTCAGGGCTTTCGATGCCAAGGCTCTAGGCGGGATTGACGCCAGCATTGCCAAGAATTGCAAGGCGACAGTGGTGTCATCAAACAATGCCGCGCGTTTCGGTGGCTGGCTGCGATCAATCTGCAATGCAGCGAGCACAGCTAGCTTCAAGTCTTCGTCCATCACACCAGCGGACGAACTGCCCACCACATCAATGGGTCCTTCGACGGGATAAGCTGCCACCGGCGTGCCACAGGCCATCGCTTCGAGCATGGTCAGGCCAAAGGTATCAGATTTGCTCGGAAATACAAATACGTCTGCAGCACGGTACACACCTGCCAGCTCAGCCCTAGGTAGCACGCCCATCCAAGTCACACCGGGAAACTGGGCCTTGAGTTTCGTCTCTAAAGGTCCCACACCGCAAACCACCTTGCTTCCGGTCAACGGCAGATCCAAAAAGGCTTTGATGTTTTTTTCATACGACACTCGCCCCACAAACAGGTGAATTGGGCGCGGCAAGTTCAGGGGGTCGAGTGCGCTGCGATCACCCGGTTTGAAGACCCGACCATCCACGCCATGCGTCCATTGCGCCACGTTGCCAAAGCCACGCTGTTGCAGCATCCGTAGCGTGGCTGGTGCCGGCACCATCACGCGCTCGGCAGAGCGATGAAAGCGGCGGAACCACCAGTAGCCCAACACCAGAGGCAATTTCAAGGCCGCTTTCAAAATCTCAGGGAAGCGAGTGTGAAATGCTGTGGTGAATGGCAGATCGTGTTTTAGGCAATAGCGACGAGCCCGGCTTCCCAAAGGGCCTTCCGTAGCGACGTGGATGGCTTGCGCATTGAATGCGTGCAACTCCCGCGTGAGCCGCGGCTCGACATTGCGCGCCAATGAAATCTCTGAATAGCCTGGACAAGGGCGCGTCTCAAACATGCTTGGCTCAATGACCAAGACCTGATGCCCCATTGCTCTGAGCTGGTCAACCAATTCGACCAAGATCGTGACAACCCCATTGACCTGCGGCCTCCAAGCGTCAGTAACGATAGCAATACGCATGGTTAGGGTGCTCCAATTTCAGCCAACGGCTTGGTTTCGGTCTGCTGCGCTAACTTGTTCCGTTTGGCCATGTCGTGCGCAGCGCCAGCTTTGGACGACCAGTCGATCAACTCGAGACGCCCATCGTTGTGCTCGACCAGCGCAGTGAGGCTTTCGACCCAATCGCCGTCGTTGCAGTAGATCACGCCATCAATCTCACGCATCTCAGCGCGATGAATATGACCGCAAACCACACCATCGAGTCCTCGGCGTTTGGCTTCATGCGCCACAGCGGCTTCAAAATCAGAAACATAGCTCACTGCGCGCTTGACCTTGTGTTTGAGGTATTGCGACAATGACCAGTAAGGTAACCCCAAACGGCCGCGCAGATTATTTAGGGTGCTGTTGAGCCTGAGCGTGAATTCATACGCCTGATCGCCCAAGTAAGCCAGCCACTTAGCGCATTGGATGACGCCATCAAACAGATCGCCGTGCGTGACCCATAGCTTTTTCCCATCGGCGGTCACATGGACACATTCGTGCATCACGGTGATACCCCCAAACTCGTGTCCGTCATAGCGCCGGGCAAACTCGTCGTGGTTGCCAGGGACAAATATCACACGGGTCCCTTTGCGCGCCGCCCGCAATACTTTTTGCACCACGTCGTTATGTGCCTGCGGCCAAAACCAGCGTCGTTTGAGCTGCCAGCCATCGACAATGTCGCCAACCAAGTAAAGGTAGTCGCAACGCATCACACGAAGAAAGTCTAACAAGGCATGGGCTTGACAGCCCGCAGTCCCTAAATGGATGTCTGAGATGAAAATTGCGCGAACATGCGTTCTTTCCATGTCATCATCGTCCAGCTTGCTAGGCAAGGTGCCGCCGGAAGAGACCAAGTACGACACAGGCAAGAGAGCGGTGTCGGCAACGGATTGACGGTGGATGACTGTTGCTGGGAGTACATGACTGTTCATGGATCCTCAGGTTAGTGCCGGTTGATGACAGTCACATGATGAATCTATGACAGTTTCATGTTGGTGCAACGCGGCATGACCTTCTGCCTCGGCTTGTCATAAGAATGTCATATTTTCCATGGATGCTCTGCTGTTCACCTAAATAAGCAAAGGCATCACCCCATGAAACCTGATGACAAGTCTGAGGCTCAAATCATGGCGCGACTGCGCGAAGAGTTGGTGGACAGCTATGACGAAGAGCTGGAAATGGAGATGGACGACCGGATGGTTGGGCAAGACGATCACGGCACCAACGAATCAAAAGCAGCACGCCAGCTCTACTTTCGAGAACTGTTTCGTTTGCAAGGAGAGTTGGTCAAACTGCAGGAGTGGGTTGTGGCCACCAAGCATCGGATGGTGGTGATCTTTGAAGGTCGCGATTCAGCTGGCAAGGGCGGCGCCATCAAACGCATCACGCAGCGCCTGAACCCTCGGGTTTGCCGCGTGGCAGCGCTGCCCGCGCCAAACGACCGCGAGCGCACGCAATGGTATTTCCAACGCTATGTGTCTCACCTGCCCGCAGCGGGTGAAATCGTGTTGTTTGACCGCAGTTGGTACAACCGTGCAGGTGTGGAGCGGGTCATGGGTTTTTGCTCTGACGACCAGCTGGAAGAGTTTTTCACCACCGTGCCAGAGTTTGAAAAAATGCTGATCCGCAATGGCATCCAGCTTGTCAAATACTGGTTTTCTATCAGTGATGAAGAGCAGCATGCTCGTTTCATGTCGCGTATCCATGATCCACTCAAGCAGTGGAAGCTGAGCCCGATGGATTTGGAATCGCGCCGTCGCTGGGAAGATTACACAGCCGCCAAGGAGCAGATGCTCGAGCGCACACACAGCGCTGCATCACCTTGGTGGGTGGTGCAAGCGGTCGACAAAAAGAAAGCGCGACTCAACTGTATCGCGCATCTGCTCAACCAAGTGCCATATCACGAGGTGGAGCATGCCGCCGTGCACCTTCCAGAGCGTGTGCGCAACCCCGACTACGCGCGACGCCCGGTTCCCGAGAATTTGTATGTGCCGCAGGTGTACTGAAGGTTTGAGTTGCGAGTTGGTCAGAGAGCGAAGACGAGGCTGAAGAGGGATAATGATGGTTTATCCACCTCACCCGAAGAGACCTCATGAGCTACCAAGACACCCAACTGCTGATCAACAACGAATGGCGCGAAGCGGCCAGCAAGAAGAGCATTCCCATCGTCAACCCCGCCACGGGCATTGAAATTGGCCGTGTCGCCCATGCGGGTCAAGCCGAAATGGATGCGGCGCTCGACTCAGCGGCCAAAGGCTTTGAAATCTGGCGCAACACCCCTGTGGCAGAGCGCCAGCGCGTGATGCGCAAAGCCGCCTCCCTGCTTTCAGAGCGCGTTGACACCATTGCCCTGCTCATGACCCTGGAACAGGGCAAGCCGCTGGCTGAATCCAAAGGCGAGCTGCTGGGTTCAGTCGACACGCTCAATTGGCTGGCGGATGAAGGCCGCCGCGTTTATGGCCGCATCGTGCCGCCGCGCTCGATGAACACGCAAATGCAAGTTTTGAAGCAGCCGCTCGGCGTTGTGGCGGCGTTCACACCCTGGAATTTCCCGGTGAACCAGATCGTGCGGAAAGTCGGCGCGGCGCTGGCCACCGGCTGCTCGATCATTGTGAAAGCGCCTGAGGAAACGCCCGCTTCTCCTGCGATGTTTCTTAAATGCTTTGTGGACGCTGGCCTGCCCGCAGGCGTGATCAATTTGCTCTACGGCGTGCCTTCAGAGATTTCGAGCTATTTGATCCAGCATCCGACCGTGCGAAAAATCAGCTTCACTGGTTCTACGCCTGTAGGCAAGATGCTCGCGGCAATGGCGGGCCAACATATGAAGCGCATCACCATGGAACTCGGCGGCCACGCGCCGGTGATCATTTGTGATGACGCAGATGTCGCGCTCGCGGTGAAATCCGCCGGCGCAGCGAAATTTCGCAATGCAGGCCAAGTTTGCATCTCGCCCACGCGCTTCTTGGTGCACAACAGCGTCAAGGCCGAGTTCATTGAAAAGTTTGTTGCGTTCACAGCCAAGATCAAAGTGGGCGATGGCACTGCTGACGGCACGACCATGGGGCCACTGGCTAACTCACGTCGTTTAGATGCAATGGCCAAAGTGGTGGCCGATGCTCGCGCAGTCGGTGCAAAAATTGAAACGGGCGGCGAACGTATTGGCTCGGCGGGCAACTTTTTTGCCCCCACCATCATCAGCGACGCGCCTTTGAATTCCAGCGTGTTCAACGACGAGCCCTTCGGCCCGATTGCCGGCATTCGCGGCTTTGACACCATGGATGAAGCGATTGGCGAGGCGAATCGCCTGAGCTTCGGCTTGGCCAGCTATGCCTTCACCGCATCGCTGAAGCATCAACACAACCTTGCGCAAAACATCCAAGCTGGCATGCTCTGGATCAACCAGCCCGCGCTGGCCGTGGCAGAAATGCCGTTTGGCGGCGTGAAAGATTCCGGCTACGGCAGCGAAGGCGGCCCAGAGGCGCTGGAGGCCTATATCAATACCAAATCGGTATCGACGGTGATGGTCTGATGCAATGGGCATGCGCCTCAGGCCATGCCCATCAAATTTCATATGTAGTCATTTAGTATTGAAAATCATGAGCACTTCGACACCTTCCCTCCAGGAGAAAGACCCGCCTCGCAAGGTGGATCAACTTATCGCTCACTACGGAAGCAGTCACACGAATCCCACCAATGAGCTGCTTCACTTCGCTGCGATTCCGCTGATCATGCTTAGCCTCTGCGGTTTGATATTTGCGTTGCATCCTTGGGTTGCGTATGCCTTCATCGCGGCGAGCATGGTGTATTACGCGCGTCTGTCTTGGGTATTTTTCTTGAGCATGCTCGCTTGCTCGGCGCTGATTCTTGCGCTGGTGCAGGCCATGGGTTCAAATGTGTTGACGATTTCCGTTGCCATTTTTGTGGGCGCGTGGATCATCCAATTCATCGGCCACAAGATTGAAGGCAAAAAGCCAAGCTTCTTGGAAGACATTCAATACCTGTGGGTGGGGCCGCTCTTTGTGTTGTCAAAGCTGTTTGGCAAGGTCGGCATCAAATGGTGAACTGTTGATCTGCTTAGCGCCCTGGTAAGGCCGAGAGTAGCTTTCGCGCATGAAATTGGTCCACGGCGTTGCCGATGGCCAACACCTCTTCATACAGCATCGCTGCTTCGTCCAATTGCCCCAGCTTCTGGAATTCATAGCCGAGTGCAAGACGCGTTTCGGTCTCCGTGCTCGATGGCAAGGAGGAGACAGAAAACGATGTGCTAAGTGCAGGTTCTCGCCTGATTTCCGTGTTGGTGATTTTTTCTGACGCCAAGATTTGTGAGTTGGAAGCGACTGGCGCTGTCACGGTGGGCGCAGGCAGCGGCGAGGCAAGCGGTATGAGCGCAGCTGGGGTGCTGCAAGGCGCTTCTTCAGCATACAAAGCTGGACTATCAAAGCCGCCAGCGGCCAAATCGGCGGATGCTGTGGCAGTCATTGTGGTGAGATTGCGCTCCTCGCGGCGCTGCCTGAGATTGCTGCGTATGCGCTGCACTTCAGCCCCCACTTCAGTCGCAGCCACATTCAGGGGCACGTCTTGCATGGCTGCCCAAGCAGATTCTGTTTGCTGCGCTTGGAGGTCGGTCTTCTCGGTGTCTGCGGCAGAAACAGATCCGAATCCTTGCTTATCCAAACCAACGGTTTTTCTGAGTTCATACTCGCGCACCGCTTCATCGGCCAAGAGCTGGGAATCTGAATCATCCAAAAACACCTTCCAACCCGATTTAACGCCATCATCTCGTACAGCGTGCTTGAATTTTCGGCGGCGCAGCAAATGCGCGAGCATGCCCGAGCCGGTGTGATCAATCTCGTCCCCGCCACTGATTTGCTCTTTTTCTTCACGCATTCGCTGCGCCATCTGTTGCTTCTTTGCTAGCGCGCTTTTGAGCTGCTGCGTTTTGCGTTCTTTGCTCGCGGCCAAAGCCATGCGCCATGCGGGCCAGCGGCTATACAGCCATGCAAGTGCCAATGCCGCTGTCAGCAACACGGTCAAGCCGCCCATCCATTGCCAGTCTTGCTGCTCGTTGAGTCGGGATTGTTCATCCAATTGCTGGCGTATGGCTTGGAGCTGATAGGTTTGGCGCGCCTGCACAGTGTGCTGCTCTCGCAACAGTTTTTCAAGCTGATCCATGGAAGAGGGCATCTGCATGGTTTGCGCCTGCGCCGGGCCGGACAAAGCACTGCCAGCCAGCGCCGCGGCAATGCCGGCCCTGCTTGCGCCGCACCTGCTTGCCCCCGACGTGATTATTTGCATTCAAAGTCTCCCCTGTGGATGGGTTCACAACCTGCGTCTTTACCGTCATGGAATGTCGCCACAGAGACTATACATAGGTTTTAGTTACACACTGATGGATATCTTACCAAGAGCTGACGGACACAATCATGCCAATATCGCCCAAATGCATGCGCCCACGGCATACTTCTGGCGGTAGGATTTAGGGTGTTAGACCAAGGCCAGCAAGCTCGCGCTTAACACCAGTAAGGCCAGCATCGCAAGCATGGCCACTAAGTGAGTCAACACTTGCGAGGAAACTCTTGTGAAAATAAAGCGCCCGAGCGGCATGGCCACAAGGGAGCCACCGATCATCCAGAGCGCCATCGGCAAATTCAAACTGCCTGCTGCACCATAAAACAGCGCCGTCACTGACGACAAAATCAGCCCAATGATGAGCGAGGTGCCAATGATGCG
This sequence comes from Variovorax sp., assembly GCA_031376105.1. GTDB lineage: Bacteria > Pseudomonadota > Gammaproteobacteria > Burkholderiales > Burkholderiaceae_C > JANMDU01. Next base: position 23,089 of record JANMDE010000001.1, read on the forward strand.
CTGCGTGCTTTCGCTGCCCTCGGCCATCAGCGCCGGCACCACCAACACCCCGCCGCCTGTGCCCGTGGCTCCCACGAGGGCGCCGGTGATGAGCGCTGTGCTGCGAATGCGCATGCGCATCAGCGCTTGCTTGACGTGCGGCACATAAATCGAGGCCACCGCCAAACTGCCCACCGCGAGCACGAGTAGTTTAAGAAACAACTCCACCAGCGCTTTGCCTTGCGGCCACACCGTGGGCAAAGCCAAACTAACGAGCGCTGCCAGCCAGAGCGTAGCCACCACCGAATCGGGTAAAAAAGCCTTGAGCAAGCGACGCGACACATTGTGCTGCTGAATATGCGAAAGCCCCGCAGCCATCTTGCAAGCCACAGAAAACAAACTCGCCGTGCCGACTGCGGTGGCCACCGGTACGCCAAACAGCGTGACCATCACTGGCACCACAATCACGCCCGCGCCCACGCCAGACAGGTAAATCAGCAAACCGGCTGAGGCACCGAAGATGAGCCATTGAAATTCTTGGAGGGAAGGCATGAGTTCAGATTATCAGGGCTGCCTTCTGGCACGCCACTTTAAGCCGCTTCACGGTACATCAAACAACCGCAGGGCCGCTTGGAAAAGCAGAGATTGCGTATCACCCAGCTCATGCACCACATCAAAATGATTGCGCCCCGGCATCTCAAGTGCTGTGCAAGGCTGGCCTTTTGAGCGCAGATGCGACGCTAGGCAGTGGCTTTGCTGCTTGAAAGCCTCGGTTTCGATCTGCCCCCAAGCGATCACGCCCGGCACGCGCGATGCCCCTGCCGTCATGCGCGAAAGTTGCGCCGCGTCTTGCATGGTCAAACCCAGCGCGCCGTTGATCGACGTACCCACCAAAGGCCGCAGATCAAAAACGCCCGAGATCGGCACAAAGCCGCGCAACGCCAACGACCCATCCGAAGCAAAGGCCGCCGCCAAAAACCCGCCCGCCGAGCTGCCCGCCACCACGATGCGCGAAGCATCATGGCCCAGCCGCTCGGCTTGATCCCGCAAAAAGGCAACTGCTGCCCTGCACTGCGCCACAATTTCAAACAACGAGGCCTGCGGTGCGAGCGTGTAGCCCACCACCGCATGCGCAAAACCCGCCGCATGCCAAGCGGGCGCGAGAAAGCCGGATTCGTTTTTAGACAGCTCCTGCCAGTAACCGCCATGAATAAACACCAGCAATCCTGGCTTGCCATGGCGGCTGCTTGTTGGCGCAGGAAAATAGTCGATCAAAGCGCGCTCGGCCTGACCATAACGCAGATTTTTGACACACGGCACCTGTTCGTATGCCACTTTGCTGCGATCCCCATACGCCTGAATAAATGGCTGGTAATTGCCCCCAATCGCCGAGCTAGGCGAATAGTCGCGTTCGCGCTGAGCCAGCGCTTGCAGCAGCGGCTCAGTGCTCGGGGTGTCCGTCTGGAAAATGTCTGGGTTCAGCATGGTGTGGAATGTATGGAATTAATTGGGGTCAGATCCCAATGAATTAATTGGGGTCAGATCCCAATTAACTTTGCAGTTTTGTGGGCATTTAGAGGTTTCGCTCTTTGCATCGTACCTGCACAGGGGCGTGACGCTTCGCCCGGCCTGTCTTCTTTTTGGCGTACTGTGCGGGATACCATGAGCTGCTGAGCTCTGTAGCGATGATGAGTTCGCTGGCCGCGCCCGAACGAGAAGACATCCGTACGAAGCATCCCACCCCAGCGCTGATGGGTTTTGTTGGTACGTCGTTACTGCTTCTAAGCTTTTCTGGCCATTTGCCCTTATATTTACTGCATAGTTTGCTATTGAATTCATAGTAAGCAACGACGCAGACCGCCCGAGATCAGGACTGATGCGAGTGGAGAACATGTCTGACCTGCCCTATTGCGCGGCCAGCAAAGCAATCAACGCCACAAATGATCGTAGCTCGCGCGAGCGGCACAGCACACCCAAAAGAAAAAAGATCGACTCACTCGGGCACGTTGCGTGGCAGGCGAGCGGATGGCGTAAAAGCGAAGCAACGCCATCTAAACCACCCAAGTTCATACAAAATCGGCCTCATGCCCCACAAAATCCCCCGCTCCGTCCTCGTCGTCATCCACACCCCGCAAAACGATGTCTTACTGATCGAACGCGCCAACGAGCAAGGCCTGCCCAGTGGCACATGGCAATCCGTCACGGGAAGTTTGGACTTTGAAGGCGAGGCCTACGCCGCCTGCGCCGCCAGAGAAGTCAGGGAAGAGACGGGTTTGGATGTTCACGGGAGCGGCCACCAGCTGACCGACTGGCATCTAGAAAACACCTACGACATCTGGCCACACTACCTGCACCGATATGAGCCAGGAGTAACACGCAACACCGAGCGCGTGTTTGGCCTGTGTATTCCCGCGTCCATGGCCGTCAAGCTCGCACCGGCTGAGCATGTGAACCAAATTTGGTTGCCTTGGGAGCAAGCCGCTGTCAAAGTGATGTCAGCCTCCAACGAGGTGGCGATACGTAGGCTGGCACATCTCAAAGCTTGAATTTTACGAAGAATCAGCTTCTTTCCCTTATAGAATATAAGTAGTTTGCTCTCTATTGAATAGCATTACACCAGCAAACTCAACACCCGATCCAGCCCGCCAGAGTTGATGGCCACCATCGCCTGCGCGCGAACTTTCGGTTTTGCATGAAAAGCAACACTCAAACCGCCCGCTTCTGAGCAGGCCAACATCATCGGCAAATCGTTCGCCCCAACGCCCACCGCCATGGCTTGGCTAGGCGTGATCCCCAAAGAAGCGCAAGTCGAAAGCAACATCTTGCGTTTCTCAGCGCCGTCGCAAATATCGCCCCAGCTTTGATCAACCATCCGCCCTGTGAGCTTGCCACCCTGCACTTCCAACACATTGGAGCGCGCAAAATCCATGCTCAGCCGATCCCGAATGTGATCTGTGAAAAATGTAAACCCGCCCGAGACCAGTAGCAGCTTGCAGCCCGCCGCCTTCAGTGCCTGCGTCAGCTCTGTAGCCCCCGGATTCAGCTGCAAACGCTTTGAGAGCACCTCTTCCATCGCGCTCACAGGCACGCCTTCGAGCAAAGCCACACGCCGGCGCAGAGAATCTTTGTAATCTGTGATCTCGCCGCGCATGGCGGCTTCCGTGATCGCGGCCACCTCTTCTTTGCGACCCGCCGCATCGGCAATCTCGTCCACACATTCAATATTGATCAGCGTCGAATCCATGTCAAACGCAGCGAGCTTGAAATCGCTCAATTTCAAAGGCGGCACAAAGCCTTGAACCACGAGGCCAGGTGCAAATTCGAAAGAAGTCATAAAATACTTACTATATATTTGATTGCAAACTATGTATATTTTATAAGGGAAAGTAGCTGATTTCTTATAAAAATACAGAAATGCAAGTCGTTCTACGGTGCAGAACGGGGATTTTTAAGCATACCAATCTTCAAGCTGCAAACCCGGTACGCGGCTGAACTCATTGGTGTTGTGGGTGACAAGGGTCAGCCCGTTGGACAGAGCGATGCCAGCGATGAGCAGGTCGTATTCGCCAATGGATGTGCCAAGCTTTCGCAAGTGAGCACGCAGATATCCCGCTTGTTTGGCGGCTTGCACAGTCAAATCCAGCATGACATGTCGCCCGAGCAGCTCATTGACAAACAAACGCATCGTTTGCGGCCTTTCAGACTGAGCCATGCCGTATTCCAGCTCAAATATATTCACACTGCACAAAGCAATGCGCTCGGCTGGCGTATCGCGAAGGCGTTCAAAGCAACCGCCCATATGGCGATAGGCGTAGATCAAAATATTGGTGTCGAGCAGGTATTTCAAAAGGGCTCCAAATCGCGCTGCGGCGCTAAATCCGCATAGCGCGTCTTTTGATCCAGCAAAAAGTCCAGCGAGGTATCGTTACGAGGATCACCCAAACGCTCCATCTCCGAATAAACCTCATCCCAAGACCGCAGTGGTTTGGCCTTTTCCGCTTCAGCAAACTGCGCAAACCATTTGCTGAGCGACATCTTCGCCCGCGCTGCAGCCGCTTTCGCGAGAGCCAAGGTCTCTTCTTCCAGATAAATCGTGACTTGAGACATGATGCACTCCTTTCAACCAGACTTAATTACAACAATAATTATAAGTTCCACACACTTATATTCCTAATTTTCACCGAATTCATTACCCGCGCCTCAGGCGGAAGGGAGTTCGCAGAGCCGGGTCGCATCTGGGCGACATTTCTATTTGACGCTGACAAGGCGGGGCGCGCAAAGCTCGCCGATGTATAATACGAGGTTAGCCGACAACAAACACAAAACCAAAAGGAAATA
>JANMDE010000050.1:0-2399 GCA_031376105.1 Variovorax sp.
GGTATCTTGAAGCAAGAATGGCGTGGCCTGAAAGTGCCTGGGCATGTGGAAGAGGTGCTCAAAGCCGTCAAGGCGCTGAAAAAAGCGGCTTGAATTTTGACGCAGGCGTGACAGTGTGCGGCGCATGTGCAAGCGCAAGTCATAGCTAAGTACTTGTCACTGCTCACTTTTTGCTAGCAAACCGCGCTGCGGCGACCGCGAAGTAAAGATTTAAAAAATATTTTTCTTGCACTGATACACAGCACGTGTATAGTGAGTGCTATGAATTTGATACTGACTCGGGCGAACAGCCCTGTCACTGCGAACACAACGGAGTTAGCCTCCAAAAAAGCCACGCGGGCAGCCGGGTGGCTTTTTTGTTTCTTGCACCAACGCTTGGTGCACCGGAATGTGCGCCATACCGCTGCTTCTGTTCTACTTTTTTCATCAACCCTAGCCAAGAGCCGTACCCACCATGCCTCTGCCTCCCGCCCCCAACCAACGCGCCGCCTTGCTCTCCACCGATGCCTACGATGCACCGGCCCGTTCACCTCGTGGTGGCCGAAAACCGGCAGCCTCGCCTGATTTTGAAGATACCAGCAACCATTCTCCCAACGTCGCCCTGTTTGATAATACTGGTGGCGGCGCACCTGAAGCGCTGGAAGAGACGCAGGCTCTGCTACAAGCTGTTTCAGGGAAATCAAAAGAGAAATCGGGCACTAGCCCTTATAAAACCGGCATAGTTAGCTATCAAAATCATAGTAAACCTGCACCTACCAAGTCGATACGCAAGAAAGCTGCTGGCCCAGCCAAGCTGTTCGTGCTTGACACCAATGTGCTCCTGCATGATCCTATGAGCCTGTTTCGTTTTGAAGAGCACGATATTTTTCTGCCCATGATCGTGTTGGAAGAGTTGGACGGCCATAAAAAGGGCATGACCGAAGTGGCGCGCAACGCACGGCAAATTTCGCGTGCCTTAGATGCGCTGGCGGCAGTGCAAGGCGCAGACATGAAAGATGGCCTCAAACTCGATGCCACAGGCCATCGTGAGGCTGCAGGCCGCTTGTTTTTCCAGACGCAAACGATCTCTTCCAACTTGCCCGCCGCGCTGCCGCAAGGCAAGGCAGATAACCAGATTTTGGGCGTGGTGGCTGGCTTGGGCGAGATGCACAAAGGCAGAGAAGTGGTGTTGGTGTCCAAAGACATCAATATGCGCGTCAAAGCCCGTGCTTTGGGGCTGCCTACCGACGATTACCAAAACGACAAAACTCTAGACGATGGCGATCTGCTCTACACTGGCAGCTTAGCTTTACCTGCAGATTTTTGGGACAAGCACGGCAAGACCGTGGAAAGCTGGCAGCAAAGCAGCCACACATTTTATCGCATCAGTGGCCCCATCGTGCCGCAATTGCTGATCAACCAGTTTGTTTATTTTGAAACACCGGGCGAGCCTTCGCTCTATGCCCGCGTGACGGAAATTCGCGGCAAAACGGCGGTGCTCAAAACCCTCAAAGATTACGGTCATGCCAAAAATGCCGTTTGGGGCGTGACCACGCGCAACCGCGAGCAAAGCTATGCGATGAACCTGCTGATGGACCCGGATGTTGATTTGGTGACACTGGCAGGCACAGCGGGCACTGGCAAGACGCTGATGGCTTTGGCAGCGGGCCTGACGCAAGTCTTGGATGAGCGTCGTTACACGGAAATCATCATGACCCGCGCCACCGTGAGCGTGGGTGAAGACATCGGTTTTCTGCCCGGCACGGAAGAGGAAAAAATGGGCCCATGGATGGGTGCGCTGGACGATAACCTCGAATTCCTCACCAAAAACGATGGCGGCAGCGCTGGCGAATGGGGACGCGCTGCCACCACCGAACTCATCCGCTCCAAAATCAAGATCAAGAGCATGAACTTCATGCGTGGCCGTACGTTTTTAAACAAATACGTGATCATTGACGAGGCGCAAAACTTAACGCCCAAGCAAATGAAAACCCTCATCACCCGCGCTGGCCCCGGGACGAAAATCGTCTGCATGGGCAACCTCGCCCAGATCGACACGCCCTACCTCACCGAAGGGTCGAGCGGCATGACGTTCGCCGTGGATAAATTCAAAGGCTGGCCACACGGCGGGCACATCACGCTGGCGCGGGGCGAGCGCTCTCGCTTGGCGGATTTTGCAAGCGAAGTGCTGTAGAGCAGGCGGGAGTTGTAGTGAGCCGAGTCACTCGTGGCTCTGGCCTTTGCACCGCCAACGATGTATCCTCGCCAGTATGAAATCCAGCACTGATCAATTGCTCGCTGCCATCGAGTCGCGCCGCGAAGAAGTGACTGCGCTCACTCAGGAGCTTATTCGCATCCCCACGATCAATCCGCCTGGCGATGCTTACGAAGCCTGCTCGCGGTTTCTCGGTGAGCGTCTG
>JANMDE010000077.1:0-5935 GCA_031376105.1 Variovorax sp.
CGACATCTTGCCAATTTTTTGCTGCACTACGCACCATGGCTGGGCCGCCAATATCGATGTTTTCAATCGCGTCTTCCAGTGTGCAACCTTCTTTTGCCACGGTCGCTTCAAATGGATTCAGATTCACGATGAGCAGGTCAATCGGCTCAATCGCATGCGCTTTCAAAGCCGCCACGTGCGCTGGCAGATCGCGTCGCGCGAGAAGACCGCCATGCACTTTCGGATGCAGCGTCTTCACGCGGCCATCGAGCATTTCGGGAAAGCCAGTGACTTGCGCAATCTCTGTGACCGGAAGGCCGTGTTCAGCCAGCAACTTGGCTGTGCCGCCCGTGGAGATCAAATCCACATTCAAGGCATGCAGTTCGCGGGCGAGCTCAAGCACGCCGGTTTTGTCAGATACAGAAATCAATGCACGCATGCAAACTCCCTCGAGGTTTTTAAAAATGTGAATCGCTGTCGCCCCATGGGCTTAAAGTATTTGGTGTTCGATGAGTTTCTTGCGCAAAGTGTTGCGGTTGAGCCCCAGCCATTCCGCGGCTTTGGATTGGTTGTTTCCTGCTTGGCGCATCACCACTTCGAGCATCGGCTTTTCGACTATGCCGAGCATCATGTTGTAAAGCTCATGGGGTGTTTCGCTACCTAGGTCTTTGAAATATGCGTCTAAGCTGTAGCGCACGCTGTCTTCAATATTTTTCTTGCTCATGTCCAACTCAATTCTTGCCGTTCTTCGTCACTTTTTTCTTCATTTTGGCTCGCCGGATGCATCGGCAAGCGATCCATCGTTGTTGCCAGTTCATCAAAATAATCAGCTACGGCGCGGTGCTGTGCCCGCGCATCATCTTCTGCATTCATTTGCTGACGAAACGCCTCTCCCCCGGGCAGCGCCCGCACGTACCAGCCAATGTGTTTGCGTGCACTGCGCACGCCACTGAACTCACCATACAGCGCGTAATGCGCGAGCAAATGCGCCAGCATGGCACGGCGCACCTCGGCAACGAGCGGTGGCGCGAGATGTTTGCCGGTTTGCAAATAATGGGTGATCTCTCGAAAAATCCACGGCCTGCCCTGCGCAGCGCGGCCAATCATCACGGCATCAGCCTGAGTGAACGCTAACACTGCCCTGGCCTTCTCAGGTGAATCCACATCGCCATTGGCCACCATCGGAATGCGCAGGCGGCTTTTGATCTCCGCCATCGTCTCGTATTCAGCCACGCCTTTGTAGCCCTGCTCGCGCGTGCGGCCATGGATCGTGAGCATCTGAATGCCAGCATCTTGCGCAGCGAGCGCAATGCTCAGTGCATTTTTGTGCGTGGCACACCAACCCGTGCGCATCTTCAGCGTCACCGGTACGCCGTGCGGCTGCGCCGCCTGCACCACCGCCTGCACGATCTCCAGCGCCAGCTTCTCGTCTTGCATCAAGGCCGAGCCCGCCCATTTATTGCAAACTTTCTTGGCCGGGCAGCCCATGTTGATATCGATGATTTGAGCGCCACGGTCAATGTTGTAGGCGGCGGCTTCAGCCATCATCGCTGCATCTGTACCTGCGATTTGTACTGCGATGGGCGCAGATTCACCCTCGTGATTGGCGCGACGAGATGTCTTCAAGCTCGCCCACAAATCCTTGCGCGAGGTCACCATCTCACTCACGGCATAGCCCGCGCCAAAGGATTTGCAGAGTTTGCGAAACGGCAAATCCGTCACACCAGCCATCGGCGCGACAAACACAGGGTTTGGCAATTGATACGCACCGATGCGGGGCCCGGTCATCGCCGACATGCCCGTTGCGGCAGGACTCAGATTTACAACACCCATTTCTGGGCTTTTGGCTTGTGTCAACATGGCAAAAGAGAAGGAATGTGTGGGGTTGGAAGCCAGCGGTTAATTGCTGAAAAAAGAGGCACGAGTATACTCCCCCTGCTCTCACACGATATGGAAAATTTACCCTCTTGGCTCCTCGCGCTGATGGCATGGCTGGCTCTGCCTCAGTTTGGCCTGAGCACGATCTTCGTGATCTCGATCATTTCAGCCACCTTGCTTCCCTTGGGCTCCGAGCCCGCCGTGTTCGGCCTGATCAAACTTAATCCTGATTTATTTTGGCCCGCTATTTTTGTCGCCACAGCTGGCAACACCTTAGGGGGTGCGATTGACTGGTGGATGGGCTATGGCGCACACGGTGCAGTAGACAAATACAAAGGCCACTCCGTTCATCTGAAGGTATTGCAATGGCTAGAGAAGCTCGGACCCAAGGCTTGTCTACTGTCTTGGTTGCCCGGTGTGGGTGATCCCCTTTGCGCGGTAGCGGGCTGGCTGCGGCTGCCGTTTTGGCCTTGTGTGGGCTATATGTTGATTGGCAAGTTTTTGCGATATTTGGTGATGACGACTTTGCTGCTTTGGGTATTTCCCGGAGGGATTTCTTCGCTCTGAAGATTTTTTCAGAACATTGGGGCGCAAGCTAGATTGAGATTGCAGCCCAAGAATGAAAAAAACCCGCCACTCGCATGGCGGGTTTTCAGTTGCTCAAACCCTATCAGGGCTTACTGGCTGTAGGAAACGGCCAAGCAGCCTGCGGGTTCAGAGTCGTCTGAGCCGCAGGGGCAGCGGGTGCTTTCGCAGCTTTCGCAGCGGGCTTTTTCGCAGCTTTCTTAGCAGCTGGCTTTTTGGCTGCAGGCTTCTTGGCAGCGGCTTTCTTCGCTACCTTTTTCGCTGCTGCTTTCTTAGCAGGTGCTTTTTTTGCTGCTACTTTTTTAGCAGCTGGCTTTTTAGCTGCAGCTTTTTTGGCTGCTGGCTTCTTAGCAGCGGCCTTTTTTGCCGGTGCTTTTTTAGCTGCTACTTTTTTTGCAGCAGGTTTTTTCACTGCTGCTTTTTTTGCAGCGGGTTTTTTTGCAGCGGCTTTTTTTGCCGGCGCTTTTTTCTCAGTTGCCATGATTGTTTCTCCTAGATCTAGTTTACGGATCAACAGATAAAACACTTCGCGTACGGATGCACGCCAAGCGATCCAAACCGCTGGACTGAAAGCCCAACAGCCTGAATAGGGTTAGCTTGCCAGCTCTATGTTGAGCTTTGACAAACCTGAAGACAGGTGCTTTCCAGCTTCCGCCTTCCTCGACCAATCGCTTGGCATGCCGCCCAGACCGACCCAATGGATCAATCCCAGGACAACGCACCTCCCGATTGATACTCAATCACTCTCGTCTCGAAGAAGTTACGTTCTTTCTTCAAGTCGATCATTTCACTCATCCACGGGAAAGGATTTTCCTCACCAGGGAACAACTCTTCCAAGCCAATCTGCACCGCACGGCGATTGGCGATGTAGCGCAGATAGCCTTTGAACATGGAGGCATTCAGACCCAGCACGCCGCGCGGCATGGTGTCTTCAGCGTAAGCGTATTCAAGCTCCACTGCCTTCATGAACAAAGCATTGATCTCTGTTTTGAACTCCGCCGTCCACAGATGCGGATTTTCTAGCTTGATCTGGTTGATCAAATCAATGCCGAAATTGCAATGCATGGACTCATCACGCAAGATGTATTGATACTGCTCGGCAGCACCCATCATTTTGTTTTGACGACCCAGCGCCAAAATCTGGGTGAAACCTACATAGAAGAACAGGCCTTCCATCAAGCAAGCGAAGACGATCAGGCTCCTCAAAAGCTTCTGGTCATTCTCGGGCGTGCCGGTCTTGAAATGCGGGTTGGTCAGCGTGTCAATGAAGGGGATGAGAAACTCATCCTTGTTACGGATGCTGGCCACCTCATGGTAAGCGTTGAAGATTTCGCCTTCATCCAAACCGAGTGATTCCACAATATATTGGTAAGCGTGGGTATGAATGGCTTCTTCAAAAGCTTGGCGAAGCAAAAACTGGCGGCACTCAGGTGCGGTGATGTGGCGATAGCTACCCAGCACGATGTTGTTAGCAGCCAAAGAATCAGCCGTGACGAAAAAGCCGAGGTTGCGTTTGATCAGGCGACGCTCGTCGTCGGTCAGACCATTGGGATCTTTCCACAAGGCGATGTCGCGCGTCATGTTGATCTCTTGCGGCATCCAATGATTTGCGCAGGTGGCCAGATACTTTTCCCAAGCCCATTTATATTTGAAGGGCACGAGCTGATTCACATCCGTCGCACCGTTGATGATGCGTTTGTCAGCCGCAGTGACGCGGCGATGCGTTGTGGCTTGATTGGAGTGCTCGGCGGCTTGCGCAGTGGCAGCAAAATTGGCAGGGATGGGCGCGCCATCGTCCAATGTTTTGCGATCCGCAGCTGCGATTGGGGAAGGCACTGCATCCAAGTGGCTCACAGAAGAGCCACTTGTCGGAATAGTTTGCAGTGCGGGTTTGACTTCTTCGTCCCAGGTCAACATAAGTGAATGCTCCGATTATGAGAGCAGATGAATACAAATGCAAATTTCTTGCAAGTGTTGCGACATCTGAACTCGATTTTGTGTTGCTGAATTACATCGCTTTGAAATCGCCGCTTTGTTTTTGTACGCTCATGAATGCTATTGAATCAGGAGCACACGAAAACAAAGTGCGACACGACATCTGTTTTGAGTTCTGTTTTTATTGGCAAGATTCGCAGGTGGGATCATCCACACCACAAAACTTGATGTCGGTTGCAGGTGTGGATGACAGCTGCATTTGCGCTGCCGCTGCAGCCGCATCTAAAGCGCTGATTGCAGGCTTGGCCGATTGCACGGAAGCGCTTCTCACACCTGAGCCACCGACGCCGCCGCCCGACGCCACCGAGTTGAGCTGGCTTGATGTGACGGTCGATTTCTCTGCATGTGTGGCACCCACAGTACGCAAATAGTAAGTGGTTTTCAAGCCGCGCAGCCAAGCTAGCTTGTAGGTGTCATCTAGCTTTTTACCGGAAGCGCCTGCCATATAGATATTGAGCGATTGCGCCTGATCAATCCATTTCTGACGACGGGCAGCCGCTTCGATCACCCAAGTGGTGTCAACTTCAAATGCCGTGGAATACAGCGCTTTGATATCTTGCGGAACGCGATCAATTGGGCGCAGCGAGCCATCGTAATGCTTCAAATCCACCACCATCACGTCATCCCACAGCCCTAAGCGCTTCAGATCACGCACTAGGTAATGGTTGATGATAGTGAATTCACCCGACAAGTTGGACTTGACGGAGAGATTGCCAAAGCAAGGTTCAATACAAGCGTCTACACCAATGATGTTGGAGATGGTGGCAGTCGGAGCAATCGCCACACAATTGGAATTACGCATGCCGTCTTGCGCGATTTTGTTGCGAAGCGCATCCCAATCCATGGTGCTGGAGCGATCGACTTCCACATAGCCGCCACGCTCTTTGGCCAGCAAATCAAGCGTGTCCAAAGGCAAGATGCCACGGTCCCAGAGCGAGCCTTTGTAGCTGGTGTACTTACCGCGCTCTTTGGCCAGCTCTGTTGAAGCCCAGTAAGCGTAGTAGCAAATCGCTTCCATGGATTCGTCGGCAAACTTCACAGCGGCATCTGAACCATAGGGTGTGCGCAACTCATAGAGGCAATCTTGGAAAGACATGAGGCCCAAGCCCACCGGACGATGGCGCAGATTGGAATCACGCGCCTTCTTCACAGCGTAGTAATTGATGTCAATCACGTTATCCAGCATACGCATGGCGGTGGTGATGGTTTTTTGCAGCTTGACGCGATCAAGCTCTTTGCCATTGACGCCATCTTTCAAGTGCTGCACAAGATTGACCGAGCCGAGGTTACAAACCGCGGTTTCCGTGTCTGACGTGTTCAGCGTGATTTCGGTGCACAAGTTGCTCGAATGCACCACGCCCACATGCTGCTGGGGTGAGCGCACATTGCACGCATCTTTGTAGGTGATCCAAGGGTGGCCGGTCTTAAACAGCATGGTGAGCATCTTGCGCCACAGGTCACTCGCCCGCATTGTCTTGAAGAGCTTGATTTCGCCGCG
>JANMDE010000079.1:0-3618 GCA_031376105.1 Variovorax sp.
GGCCGTGGTCCCTACGGCGGCGGGGGCGGTGGCTACAGCGGTGGCGGCAGCGTTCGTGAAGGCGGCGGCTGCATTTAGGGCAGTCTCCGTAGCCCCTATGGCGGCGGCGGTGCCGTCGGCGGCGGCGGTGATCGTCGTGGTGGCGGTGGTGGTGGCTTCGGCGGCGATCGTCGTGGCGGCAGCAGCGACCGTGGTTGGGGCAACAACTAATTAAACTGATTTCACGCCAGTACTCGGCCTGCGCGTGTGAATGCGGACTTAGTTGGCACAAATAGCTTTAATTTGGCTGTTTTGCAACACTTCTCCTTGTAATACTAAAGTTTCAAGGTAAAAATTCACATATGTCATGGTTTAACTGGTTTTCTGGAAATAAGAGCAACACCCGCGCTGATGCGCGTGGTGTTCATTCGGACGCTCTGTCGTCCCATCAAATGGACAACACTCGGCATGCGTCCGGCGGTCGTCCACAGGGTGCTGCAGCGCAACCTGCTGCAACTGCATCTGCTCAGCGCTTAGAACAGCGCCGAACCGAACGAAATGCCAAGCGCGAGCTGCTGTTCCAAGTGGTGCGCGAATCCATGGTGCGTGTTGGCGTTTTGTCGTCTGCCTTCAAATTCAAAGTGCTTTCGCTGGATCAGCGGGGCCGCAGTTTTCTCGTGATGATTGAGTTGTCATCTGAGTTCAGTGGCGAAGTTGAAAAACTCGCCGAAATCGAGACCATGATTGCCCAAACGGCAAAACACCGCTTTGAAATTGTGGTTCACGCGGTGTATTGGCGTTATTTCAATGCATCGCTGCAACATTCCAGCGCTGTCAGCGCACCAGCCCCGTTGCTGGGTGCCATGCACGCCCCTGTGTCGCGGCCGAGCCCTTTGTTTGCTACTGAGGGCGCGGCCAGCTCTTCTCGTCCGATGCCCCTTTCTGTGCCGATACCCGCTCCAGCCCCTTCGGCGGCCGCGATGGAATTGCCTGTTATTGGTGCCACCTCCTCACAATTGTCAGCCGTGCCACGGGCGGCAGCCAAAGTGGATGAGCTCAGCGACGATGAAGTGGCTGCTTTTCGCCGCGCTTTGGCGGCGGGTGCCGCGCAAGGTGCGATGGCCGCACCCACGCCACCCAAAGCGGCTGCGCCCTTGCCGCGCCCAGCCGCTGCTGGCTTGCCCGTTGCTGCCAAGAGCCCGTCTCCTCCTAATAATTTGGAAAAGGCCCGTAGCAAATTATTGCTCACCGGCTATGAGGATACCGAAATGGCCGACGAAGATCCGTTGCCCGCGCTGAGCGGCACCCAATACGGCGAATTGCGCTAAGCCCTGCGGCACCGTGCCGTATTTACCATCCAACTGAGAATGCCAAAATGAATGTGCGTCAGCTCGTGGATGCGATTGCCGCACTGGATGCCAAAGACGCGCTGCAATGCCGCTTGGGTCAAGAAGGCTGGAAATTGCTCGCCCCCTTTCTTTCTGTGAATTACCTTCAACCCGGTACCGTGCTGATCCAAGAAGATGGCTGCGACCGCGTGCTCTATATTTTGGCTGAAGGTGAACTCAAGGTGCAATCGCGCGGCCATGAGATTGCCCTGCTGCAGCCGGGCACCGTGGTTGGCGAAGGCGCGTTTTTCTCTGGCGAACCGCGCAGTGCCGCCATCGTGGCCAACAGCAATGGTGTGGCCTGGGGTCTGAGCTGGGAAAAATTTGAGGCGATGTCCCAGCAATATCCCAAGCTCGCACTGGATCTGACCAAGGGCTTGGCGGCGATCTTGGCTGTGCGCATGCGCGAAGCGATTCTCGTGGGACATTTCGTCTGATATCGTTCATGGAATATGGATTCCCTCACTCAAACCCTCGCTGATTTTCTGCGTCACCATATCCGCACCGTGCCTGATTGGCCAGAGCCGGGCGTTCAGTTTCGTGATATCACCCCTCTCTTGCAAAACCCGCGCGTCTTTCGCGTGTTGATCGATGCTTTTGTGCACCGCTACATGTCGCCGGGCATGCGGCCCGATGTGGTGGCCGGGCTGGATGCGCGTGGTTTTATTTTGGGCTCTGTGGTGGCTTATGAGCTGGGTCTTGGCTTTGTGCCGATTCGTAAAAAAGGCAAGCTGCCATTCACCACCGTAGAAGAAACCTATGAGCTTGAATATGGCAGTGCCACCGTCGAGCTGCACACCGACGCCGTCCAAGCGGGGCAGCGCGTGCTCCTGATTGACGATCTGATTGCCACGGGCGGCACGATGATGGCGGGCAAAAAACTGCTCGAAAAACTCGGTGCATCTGTGATGGAAGGTGCAGCCATTGTGGATTTACCCGAACTGCAGGGCTCAGCGCGCCTGAAAGCAGCGGGTTTGCCACTCTTCACACTGCTGAATTTCGCGGGGCATTGAGAGCTTCTGTTGGAAGGCGTGGCTTGCCATGACCAAGATGTCTGTCTCTACGCCCGAAGCGTCTGAGACGCAGAAGCATTCGAGTCTTCATTTTGTGAATTGCGTCACAGAGAAAGTTTTTTCGGCACCAAATTTACAAAGCAGACACGCTTCTTTGCGTCGTGGTGTGTGCTGCTTGACTGGTTCAGGCGTTAAATGAACATCTCCACAACGAGGTTCCATCATGAACGCTACTCTTATCTCTCCCGCCATGCCATCCAACGCGATGGCCACATCGGCCAAGCCCCTGTGGGCTGCTGTCGGCGTGCTCAGTGTCTGCGTACTCGCTATGGGCGCGACCTTGGTTCACGTCAACAAACGCCCCGAACTGCTGGTGCAGGCCTCGCTGCCGATGTCTTCGGCTGTGGCCATGAATGTGCCCGCCGCGCTGAATGCGCCAGTTGCCATGGTTGTAGAAGATAAAAATCAAGAAAAAGCGGCTCCTGCCCTTATAAAATCAGTGCAGAGTGCTCCTAAAATTGTAGCAAAAAATGCGCCTGACACGCCCGCCGTACAAGCAGGCAGTGCGCCCAAAACTGCGCCCGCTACCACGCAGGCCCCCGTGGTAACAGCACCAGCACCCACCGCCCCTCAGCCCGAGGTGGCCTCTGGCTATCCTCCTGTGGTGGTGGCGCAAGCCCCTGCGGCGAGTAGCATGCCGCCTCCCGCGCCTGTGGTGGTCGCTCAAGCGCCCGTGAAACCCGCCTGCGCGAGCTGCGGCACGGTCGAAGCGGTCACGCCGGTGGCTCGCGAAGGCCAAGGCTCGGGAGTGGGCGTGATCGCAGGTGGCGTGCTGGGTGGCGTGGTGGGCAACCAAGTTGGCAAGGGCGCTGGCCGCGCAGCCACCACGATTCTGGGTGCCATTGGCGGCGGCTGGGCCGGCAATGCCATTGAGAAGAAAATGAAGAAAGACACCAGCTACAACGTGCGTGTCAGAATGGACGATGGCACCCTCCGCACGATTGAACAAAGCTCAGCACCGATGGTGGGCAGCAAAGTGACACTCGACGGAAATACGATGAAACCTGCTTGAGGTTGAGCTAAGGTTCGATGCCTCCAAAGTGAGGGAGCCACACAAAAAAGCCAGAGCGAGACTCTGGCTTTTTTGGGTTAACACAAGCTCACATCACATCTTGGTGACTTTGTTGGCTGCTGAGTCAAGTTTTACGCTGTTGCCGACAGCCCAAGTCGGTGCGGCT
>JANMDE010000010.1:0-8373 GCA_031376105.1 Variovorax sp.
CGGGCGTGCTCTCTGATGGGATTGAAATGAGTGCCGACCAACTGGCCGAGCATCATGCGAGAAGGCCGCTGCATTTCCAGCGCGTGGTCGAACAAGGCGCTTTGTATGCACAGCCTTTCAGTGAAGGCACCGCCGCCGCCGCGGGCCGCGCGCCATTCGGCACGTCGGCTCGCAAAAGCGTGCAAGGCGGCGTTAGTGGCTGGGTGATTAACGGTAGAAAAATCTGGGCATCGCTCTCTGGTGCGGCTAACTATTACGGCATCCTTTGCACCGAAGACATCGAAGGTAAACATCCCGATCCGCGCGACACGCTCTATATCGCTGTGCCTGCACAGCAGAATGGCAAGCCAAGTGAAGGATTAACCATCAGCGGCGATTGGAATCCCATGGGGATGCGCGGCACGGTCAGCCGCAATCTCACCTTCAAAGACGTCTTCGTGCCTGATGAAGAGCAACTCATGCCGCGCGGTGTGTATTTCAAAGCCGCACAAACCTGGCCTGCGATGTTTTTCACACTCGCGCCCACGTATTTGGGTATTGCGAATGCCGCCTATGACTTCGTGGTGAAGTATCTGCGCGGCGAGGTCGAAGGCGAGCCGCCCGTGAAGCGCCGTCAATATCCCACCAAGCAAATCGCCGTGGCGCAAATGCGGATTCAGTTGGAAAACATGCGCAGCATTTTTCTGCGCGCCATTACAGAGGCCAAGCCGAACCCAAGCAAAGACGAAAAGCTGCGCCTGTATGCCGCGCATTACAGCGTGATGGAAGGCGCCAACGATATTGCGCGCCTAGCCATTCGCACCTGTGGCGGCCAGAGCATGATGAAGCATCTGCCGCTAGAGCGCCTGTATCGCGACAGCCGCTGCGGCTCGCTCATGCTGCCGTGGACGGCCGAGCTGGTGATGGACCGCATGGGCCGCGAGGCGTTGTATGAGCCCGGTGAGCGAGATGAAGCTTGAAAGGCTTTGCTAGAGACGCTTCTGTTTTAATAGCAAATTATGTCCTATTTATAAGGGAGATCAGTCGATTTCTCTTATAAATCGCTTGAAAGAATGCCTTTCAAGCGCCATGTCTTTCAGCCTTTAAAATCAAGGCATGCAATCTGTCAAAAAAGAATTACTCGTCGCGTTAGCTGCTGAGTTAGAAACCTTGTCGCCCGGCGCGGGCGCTCGCGCCGCGTTTGAATCGCCCAAAGTCGCTGAGCACGGCGATTTCGCCTGCACGGCCGCTATGCAATTGGCCAAAGCTTTAAAGCAAAACCCACGCGAGCTCGCATCTGGCTTGCGCGAAGCGCTCCTGAAAAATGCGCAGTTTGCCAAATGGGTGAGCGAGGTTGAAATTGCCGGCCCCGGCTTTATCAACATTCGTTTGAAGCCACAGGCCAAGCAAGAGGTGGTGCGCGAAGTGCTCGCGCAAGCGGATTGCTATGGTTATCAAAAAGAAACTGGCAAAAAGATGATGGTGGAGTTTGTCTCTGCCAATCCTACCGGGCCGCTGCATGTGGGGCATGGCCGCCAGGCTGCGCTGGGCGATGCGATTTGCAATCTCTGGGCAACGCAGGGCGAGCAGGTGTATCGGGAGTTTTATTACAACGATGCGGGTGTGCAGATCAACAATTTAGGCATCTCCGCCCAGCTTCGCGCACGCGGCTACACGCCTGAGAGCCCTGAGTGGCCCAAAGGCGAAACGGCCAATGTGTACAACGGCGAATACATCGCCGACATCGCGCGAGATTTCTTAGCCAAGCTAACCGTGCAAGCCGATGACCGTAGCTTTACCGCCAGCGGCGATGCGAACGATTTAGATGGCATTCGCGAATTCGCCGTGGCCTATTTGCGTCGCGAGCAAGATTTGGATTTGAAAGCGTTTGACGTCAAGTTTGACAACTACTACCTCGAATCCAGTCTCTACACCAGTGGCCGCGTGGCGCAAGCCGTGCAAAAACTCATCGCTGCCGGCAAGACCTACGAAAAAGACGGCGCTCTCTGGCTCAAATCCACCGATTACGGCGACGACAAAGACCGCGTGATGCGCAAGAGCGATGGCTCTTACACCTACTTCGTGCCCGATGTGGCCTACCACCTCGCCAAATGGGAGCGCGGCTTCACGCGCGTGGTCAACATCCAAGGCACAGATCATCATGGCACGATCGCTCGCGTGCGCGCTGGCTTGCAAGCCGTCAGTGTGAAAGAAGGTGCAGGCATCCCCGAGGGCTACCCCGATTACGTTTTGCACACCATGGTGCGCGTGATGAAAGATGACCAAGAAATCAAAATCTCTAAGCGAACTGGCGGCTACGTCACGCTGCGCGATCTGATCGACTGGACGAGCAAAGACGCCGTGCGCTTCTTTCTGCTCTCGCGCAAACCCGATACCGAATACACTTTCGACATTGATTTGGCGGTGCAAAAGAACAACGACAACCCGGTGTTTTACGTGCAGTATGCGCATGCCCGCATTTGCTCTGTGCTTGCGGCGTGGAGTGAGAAAGAAAGCGGTGACGCGGCTGTCTTGCCAAGTGCCGATCTGGCCGCCCTGAATACCACCCCCGCGCAAGCCCTGATGCTGCAACTGGCCAAGTATCCCGACATGCTGAGTGCCGCCGCCCGTGATTTCGCGCCGCATGATGTGACGTTCTATTTGCGCGATTTAGCGGCCAATTACCACAGCTACTACGATGCCGAACGCATCTTGGTAGATGATGAAAACGTGAAAAAAGCCCGTTTGGCGCTGGTCTGCGCCACAGCGCAGGTGATTCGTAACGGTTTGGCCGTGCTGGGTGTGAGCGCACCCGCTAAGATGTGAGTATGAACATAGTTTTTTCTTCAAACGCCTGCTCTCACACACAGCGCGGTGGCACATTTCTGGGTGTGATCGTGGGGCTCTTGTTGGGCTTGGGTGCTGCACTGGCTGTGGCGCTGTATGTGACCAAAGTGCCCGTGCCCTTTATGAACAAGGGCGCGACCAAAACCACCGCCGAGCAAGATGCGCAGGAAAGCCAGAAAAACAAAAACTGGGATCCCAATGCCCCACTCTATGGGAAAAACCCCGCCAAAGCATCTGCTTCTGGCACGGTAGGCACTGCCACGGTGGTGACCGGCACTGCCACTGCAGTAGCAAACACAGGCACAGCTGCTAAACCCGCCACACCCGCCAGCGCAGCCAAACCCTCAGCTGACCCGCTAGGCGATTTGGCCAAAGCCAAAACCGCAGGCGCTACCACGGCCACAGCAGCCGTTTCGTCAGGCGCAGACCCATTCACTTATTTTGTTCAAGCGGGCGCTTTCCGCACGCCCGAAGATGCCGAGGCGCAAAAAGCGAAGCTCGTCATCGCTGGCTTCGAAGCCAAAATCACTGAGCGCGAACAATCAGGCCGCACCGTCTTTCGTGTGCGCGTGGGCCCGATCGACAAAAAAGACGAGGCCGACAAAGCCAAAGAAAAACTTGAGGCGGCAGGCTTTGAAACCGCCGTCGTTCGCGTACAACGGTAAATAAGTCCTCAATTTGCATGGGTCAGTCAGAGGAACTTTGTCAGCCTCCATCACCTCAGCCTCGTTAATTGATAATCAAGTGTTTTTCCCTTTTCGGAGAAGTTTCCATGTTTCGTCGTGAATTGATCAAAACCGCCAGCGTCATCACTGCCGCCTCTGCCGCCGCCGCTTTGCCAAATGCGGCCTGGGCGCAACGCAGCTACCAAGAAGGCCAAGATTACGTGGCCCTTGACAAGCGTGTGCCGGGCGATTCTGCCGCTGCGCGTGTGGAAGTGATTGAATTCTTTTGGTATTCCTGCCCGCACTGCAATGCCTTTGAGCCGCGCCTGGAGCAATGGGCAGCTAAGTTGCCCAAAGACATCACGCTGCGCCGCGTGCCGGTGGCTTTCCGCGATGATTTTGTGCCTCAGCAACGGCTTTTTTATGTGCTTGAGGCGATGGGCAAGGTCGAAGAGTTGCACAAAAAGGTGTTTTACGCGATTCACGTGGAAAAGCGTCCGCTCAATTCCCAGGCTGCGATCGGCGAATGGATCGTTGCGCAAGGCGTGAACAAGGTCAAGTTTGACGAGCTGTACAACTCATTTGCCATTCAGGCCAAAAGCACTCGCGCCACCAAACTGCAAAATGATTACAAAGTGAGCGGTGTGCCCGCTATGGGCATTGCAGGCCGTTTCTACACCGACGGCGCGTTGGCGCAAAGCATGGAACGCGCCTTGGAAATCACCGATTGGCTGGTGTCGGAAGTGAAAAAAGGCCGTTGATCGATGCCAGGGCTGTGGATGGCAGCGTATTCATGCGATGCATAAAAGCGCAGAGAGGTTGAGCCCTTGAGTGCCGCTTTTGCTTTATTGAGTGTGGGTTTGCTGCTGATTTTTTGGGCGCTGGGGGCCTATAACCGGCTCGTGCGCTTGCGTTCGCAAGTGGCGCGGAATTTGCAGATTTTGGGGCTCCAATGGCGCTCTCACGTGACCCTGCTCAGTCAAAGGCTGGATCATTTTGCGCAAGGCACAGAGAGCGAATCGCAGTGGGCGATCCTCGGTGAAGATGCCCTGCGCTGGAGACCATTGACCCTGTCTGCGCGGCAATTTTTAGCCTGCTTGTCCATCATCGAGATGTCGCCCAAGGCGATGGCCTCGCTCGATGATGTCTCCGCTGTGCGGGCAGCGCATGATATTTTCGAATCACATTGGCGGCGTTTGCAGATAGCGCAAGACGATTTGGCAGGGGCACCTGTGCCTTCGGATTTGCAGATTCTCTGGGCGCAGCATGAGCCTGCCGCGCATGAAAAGCTCAAAGACTATAACGCGGCCGTGCAGGCTTACCATCAGGCCATCGGGCAATTTCCGGCCATGATGTTGGCATGGTTATTTGGCTTTGAGATGACGGGGGAGCTGGCCTGAGCACCTGAGCATAAGCAAAGAGCTTTTTTATCGTACAAACCAGCATGGCGCTGGTGCGGGGCAAGTGATAATCTCTTTCAACACATTTGCTCTCAGGAGATTCATTTGAAACCTCAAGCTTTGATTTTTTCCGCGCTGCTGGCGACTGGCTTGCATCTCAGCGCTGCAGCACAAGATGCGCAGCAGCTCAACATTCGCAGCCTGGCTGCCACATGTGCCAACTGCCATGGCACCAACGGAAAAGCCTTTGAGGGCTCAGCTGTGGTGAGCCTTGCGGGTTTGCCTAAAGACTACATCGTGGCCCAGATGAAAGCCTTCCAAACCGGCGCTCGCCCCGCAACCATCATGCATCAGCTGGCCAAAGGCTATAGCGATGCGCAGATCGACCAGATCGCCACCTACTTTGCTGCGCAGAAAAAATAAGGAAGACGGATCATGATCATCACTCACGCTTCACGCCGCTCGTTCCTGCAATCGTCGGCAGCTTTGTCGCTGCTCGGTCTGTCTGCCTGTGCCACCACCAGCATCCCCGCGAAAGCCAAAGTCGTCGTCATTGGCGGCGGCTATGGCGGTGCGACGGCGGCTAAATATGTCCGCATGCTCTCCGATTACAAAATTGATGTGGTGCTCATCGAGCCCAATGCCAGCTTCGTTTCCTGCCCGATTTCCAACCTCGTGGTCGGCGGCAGCAAGCAAATGGCAGACATCACCTCGCCCTACGACGGCCTCTCCAAAAACCACGGCGTGATCGTGGTGAAAGACATGGCCTCGAGCGTGGACGCCTCCAAGCGCACCGTCACTCTGGCTGGCGGTGCCACTATTGGCTACGACAAACTCATCGTCTCCCCCGGCATTGACATGAATTTTGCCGCGGTTGAAGGCTTGTCTGCCGCGCAGCAAAGTGGGCAAATCCTGCAAGCTTGGAAAGCGGGTGCTGAAACTGTGGCACTGCGTAACCAGCTCCAAGCCATGCCCGATGGCGGCACTTTTGCCATCGTCATCCCCGAAGCGCCTTATCGCTGCCCACCCGGTCCGTATGAGCGTGCCTGCCAAGTGGCGTGGTACATGCAGAAAAACAAGCCCAAGAGCAAAGTGCTGATTTTGGATGCCAACCCAGATGTCACGTCTAAAGCTGGCCTCTTCAAAGCCGTGTGGAACAACCAATATAAAGGCTTGGTGGAGTACCGCCCAAACCACAAAGCCACCGCTGTGGATGCGAAAACCAATACCGTGAAATTCGACGTGCAAGACGACGTGAAAGCCAGCGTGCTCAACGTGTTGCCGCCCATGCGTGCAGGCACGATTGCGCTGCAAAGTGGCTTGGCTAACCTTGCTAACAACCGCTGGTGCGGTGTCGATTACGTCACTTTTGAATCCACGGCTGCCAAAGATGTCCACGTCTTGGGTGACAGCATTCAAGTCGCCCCGGGTATGCCCAAAAGCGGCCACATGGCCAACAGCCACGCCAAAGTGGCTGCAGCAGCCATCGTGGCGCGCTTGTCGGGCTGGGAAGTCAATGCCGCGCCGATGCTCACCAACACCTGCTACAGCTTTGTGGATGACAAGCGGGTGGTGCACGTGAGCAGTGTTCACCGCATTGGCCAGTTTGATGGCCGCACCACCTTTGTCACAGTGCCAACTTCGGGCGGTTTGACCGATGCCGCCACGGGTGCCACCGAGCTGGAAGGCATTTATGCGATGAATTGGGCAAGGAATATTTGGGCGGATACACTGGCGTAGTGCCAATATCCCCTCCCTCCTCCCCGCCTTCTTCTCCTGCTTCTCCCAAATTTGCTGCGCGGGTGATCAAAACGCCTCGCGCTGCAAAGCCGGATGGCTTCTCAGCGCGCTCTGTCAGCGTTGCGCAGCAAAACAGCGGCTATCGCCCCAGCGGCAAACCCACCACCCTGGCGGTGCAGCTGCAGCAAGTCGCTCTATTTTTGATAGCGCTCCGCGCAGGTAAATCTTGGGCTACAGCCCAGTTTGATATAGACAGCACGCAGCGGGCCGGGGTTCAGGCGATTAGTTTTGCGGTGCTACGGCATTTGGGCCAAGGGCACGCGCTGCGCGTTTTGCTGGCAGAAAAAAAGCCCGTGCCCGCAGCCGATGCCTTGCTCATAGCCGCGCTCGCTCTGATCTGTGCCCAAAGGGCGCAAGAGCCACCGCCCGGCGCGGTGTATGAAGATTATGTGATCGTGAGCCAAGCGGTGGAAGCCATCAAAATGCAGCCGCATTTGGCACCGCAATCGAGCTTTATCAATGCTTGCTTGCGCCGTTTCCTGCGAGAGGGCGATGCGCTGATGGGTCGTTTGCGCAGCGATCTCGAAGCGCAATTCAACCATCCTGAGTGGTGGATTCGTCAAGTACAGCGCGATTGGCCTGAGGATTGGCAGCAGCTCTTGCATGCGAACCGTCACAGCCCACCGCTCACGCTGCGAATCAATGAGAAAAATAGTTCATTAGCCCTTATGGAATCTGCATTTTTTGCTACTGAATTTATAGCTAATACGCGCATGCAGCGGGTCGCGCAATCGGGCTTGCAGCTCTCGCGCAGCTTGCCTGTTTCACAGTTGCCGGGCTACCAAGAGGGCTGGTTTTCGGTGCAAGATGCTGCGGCTCAGCTAGCCGCGCCTTTGTTGATGGCGACCATCGCTGAGCCTGCCACCAGTCAAAAACCACTGCGTATTTTGGATGCCTGCGCGGCGCCCGGCGGCAAGACTTCTCATTTACTGGAATGGGCAGCCAAGCGAGATGTGCCTGTGGAAGTGATTGCGCTGGATATTGATGCCAAGCGCTGCGAAATCATCGAAGAAAACCTCATGCGCCTCGGGCTGAAGGCGCGAATCATTGCGCGGGATGCTGGGCAGCCCGCGGATTGGCACGACGGCCAGCCCTTTGACGGTATCTTGCTCGACGCCCCTTGCACGGCCAGCGGCATTGTGCGCCGCCATCCCGATATTCCTTGGCTGCGCCGCGACAGCGACATTGCCAACTTGGCAGATCAGCAAAAACGCCTGCTCGCCGCGCTTTGGCCTTTGGTCAAACCGGGCGGTGTTTTGCTGTATTGCACCTGCTCGATTTTCAAGCAAGAAGGCTCAGCGCAGATCGAAGCGTTTGTTACACACAACACTGATGCCCAGTCTTTACCTGCTCCAGGCCATTTGTTGCCCTTGAAACGCCCCGATTCGAGCCCCATGCCCGAAAATTCACTGGGTGATCACGACGGATTCTTTTACGCCCTCCTGCGCAAGCAGATTTGAGCCCTTCAAGTGCTGGCTGCTGCATGGCTGGCTGGCCATTTGCTTGTTTTGCGTCGCCGCTTTGCCCGCAAGGGCGCAAATCAGCACCGAAGTCAGCAATTTGCGCGTGGAGCAGGGCGCAGAGGGCATGATTTTGAGTGCGACGCTACGCTTTGAGCTGCCGCCTGCCATTGAAGATGCCTTGCTCAAAGGCATCCCGATGACGTTTCTGACCGAGGCGCA
>JANMDE010000167.1:0-4578 GCA_031376105.1 Variovorax sp.
TACAACGGCGCTGAGCGCTTCAAGAAAGAAACCGGTACGCAATATCTCGAATTTGAAGTGACTAACCCCACCCAGCGCGAACAGGCCATCCGCCGCATGGCTGAGCGTGGCGCTAATCCGATTATTGGTATTGGCTTTTCCCAAGGCGGTGCGATTGAGAAAATAGCAAAGGAATTCCCCAAACTCAATTTCGCGATCATTGATTACGTGGTGAAAGAGCCAAACGTGCAGTCCGTTGTATTTAATGAGCATGAAGGCAGCTTCTTGGTCGGCATGATGGCCGCCAATGCATCCAAAACTGGCAAGGTCGGCTTTGTGGGCGGCATGGACATTCCTTTGATCCGCAAATTCCAATGCGGCTACGAGCAAGGCGCTAAATTTGCCAATGGCAAGGTTGAGACCTTCGCCAACATGACCGGCACCACCGGCGCAGCTTGGAACGATCCAGCCCGTGGCGGCGAATTAGCCAAGGCTCAGATGGCCAAGGGCGCCGATGTGATTTTCGCAGCCGCAGGCGGCACCGGCATGGGCGTTTACCAAGCTGCCAAAGATGGCGGTAAATTCGCTATCGGTGTGGACAGCAACCAAAATCACATCCAGCCCGGCACGATGCTCACCTCGATGGTCAAGCGCGTCGACACCGCTGTTTATAACGTGATGAAGAAGCACACACCTGGTATTACCGCCCTCGGCCTGAAAGAAGGCGGCGTAGATTACGCTATGGATGCCAACAACGCGAAACTCGTCTCGGCTGACATGAAGAAGAAAGTGGATGCCGCCAAAGCAGACATCATCTCCGGCAAGATCAAAGTGGTGGACTACATGACAGCCAGCAAGTGCTCTTAAACGATGCAGGAAATTCGCTAGAATTTCTGTGTGAACGATTTACACCATTTCCAAGAAAGCCGCACAGCCGTGCGGCTTTCTCGCATTTGCAAGCGATTTGGTGCGGTACAGGCCAACACGGATGTTGATTTAAGCATCGCGCAAAGCACAATCCACGGCATCGTGGGCGAGAACGGTGCAGGCAAGTCGACGCTGATGTCGATTTTGTATGGCTTCTACACGGCTGATTCCGGCGATGTTGAGATCGAAGGCAAGCCGGTCAAGATCAAAAATTCGCACGAAGCGATAGCTTTAGGCATTGGCATGGTGCATCAGCATTTCATGCTGGTAGATAACCTCAGCGCCTTAGACAATATTTTGCTTGGCGTAGAAAGTTCGTTTGATCTAAAAAAAGCGCAAGCGGATGCGCGCGCCAAGCTGCAAACGCTGATGCAAGAGACCGGGCTAGTCGTCGATCTTGACACTCTGGTGGAAGACCTTTCCGTTGGCGACCGCCAGCGGCTAGAAATCTTAAAAGCCCTGCATCGCGGCGCGCGTATTTTGATTTTGGATGAGCCCACCGCCGTGCTTACTGCGCAAGAGACGGAGCAACTCTTTGCTGTGCTCCGCAGACTGCGTGAGAGTGGCAAAACAATCATCATCATCACGCATAAGCTCAAAGAGGTGCTGGCGCTTTGCGATCAAGTCACCGTGATGCGTGCTGGCAGCGTGGTGCACGAATGCGCTACAAAGGATGCAACGGTGACGCAATTGGCCGAAGCCATGGTCGGTCGCAAGCTGCGCGCACCGGCTGCTCGCGCCTCTCGTAGTGCAGATGCACCTTTGCGCATGCAGGTGCAAGGCTTGGCGTATCGCGATGTGCATGGCGTGCAGCGCTTAGCTGACATTCATTTTGAGCTGCGCTCTGGCGAGATCGTGGGAGTGGCCGGTGTGGCCGGCAACGGGCAGACTGAGCTGCTAGAAATCGTCTCCGGTATGAAGCGGCCTGCGGCTGGGCAGATGACAGTCCTCGGTAAGAGCTACAGCGCTACGCAGTGGCTTGACCCAATAGCTGCGCGTGATATGGGCGTAGCGCACGTGCCCGAAGATCGGCATGAGCGCGGCATGGTGTTGCAGTTCGGCGCTTGGGAATCTGCGGTGCTCGGCTATGAGAGGCTGGCTGCGTATTGCAAAGGCTTGTTTCTGCGCTCCGGCGCGATGCTGAAAGACACGAATGATTTGATGCAGCGCTTTGACGTGCGCCCTCCGAATCCACAATTGCGCTCTTCCAAGTTCTCCGGTGGGAATCAACAGAAATTGATTTTGGCGCGGGAATTTAACCAAGCGCCAAAAGTATTACTCGTTGGCCAGCCCACGCGCGGCGTGGACATTGGCGCGATTGAATTCATCCATGAGCAGCTGCGCGCGTTGCGCGATGCCGGTTGCGCGATTTTGCTGGTGTCTACGGAATTGGAAGAAATTCTGGCGCTATCAGACCGCGTGATTGTGATGAACCAAGGCCACATCACGGGCGAGCTGCCAGTGGAGCGATGTGATGAAAAGAATCTGGGGCTGCTGATGGTCTCTACAAAGGAAACAGCATGAGCGCCGCACAAAAAGATTTGCCGCGCTGGCTCGATGTGGGCGTGATCCCACTGATCAATTTGCTGATCGCCTTGCTCGTGGCCGGTATCGTGGTTGCGCTGGTGGGGCAAAGCCCGACGCAGGTGATGACAGCGCTGATCAAAGGCGCTTTGGGCAATCAACGGGGCCTGAGCTACACGCTGTATTACGCCACCACCTTTGTCTTTGCCGGGCTGGCTGTGGCCGTGGCCTTTCATGCAGGCTTGTTCAACATCGGCGGCGAAGGTCAAGCGATGATTGGCGGGCTGGGCGCGGGTTTGGTTGCCTTGTGGTTCGCGCCCTCTTTGCCAAGCTGGTTGATGTTGCCGCTGATGGTCATTTTTGCGGCGCTATTTGCAGGTGTGTGGGGTGCGATTCCGGGCTACTTGCAAGCGTATCGCGGCAGCCATGTGGTGATCACCACCATCATGTTTAATTTTCTTGCCAGCTCCATCATGGTATATTTGCTGGTGAATATTCTGAAGCCCGCTGGCGAGATGGCACCTGAGAGCGCAGAGTTTGCCGCTTCGGCCAAGATGCCGCGTGTGCATGAATTTTTGAAGGGCATCGGGATTGATTGGCCTTCTTCGCCGCTCAACATGAGTATCGTGATCGCTGTATTGGCTTGCATTTTTGTTTATCTACTGCTCTGGAAAACGCGCATGGGCTATCAGATTCGCGCGAGTGGATCGAGCCCCGGCGCAGCGGAATATGCGGGCATTTCGCCGCAGAGGCAGGTCATGCTTTCCATGGGCATTTCTGGCGCGTTGGCGGGCATGATCGCCATGAATGAAGTCTCGGGTGTACATCACAAGCTGCTCACTGATTTTGTGGCAGGCGCAGGTTTCACAGGCATTGCTGTGGCGCTGATGGGGCGAAATCATCCTTTTGGCATCGTGCTCTCAGCGATGCTGTTTGGCATGATCTCTCAGGGCGGCGCAGAGGTGGCGTTTGAAGTGCCGGGCTTCACGAAAGACATGATCGTGATGCTGCAAGGCTTGATCGTGCTGTTTTCTGGCGCATTGGCCTATGTTTTTGCGCCTTTGATTGCGCGGGTGTATTTCTCGCTGACGAAGAAGGATGCTGCGTGATGGAAAGCTTCCTCTTTGTGATTGATCTGCTGGCATCTAGCCTGCGCTTGGCCACGCCGCTGATTTTTTGCGCGCTCGCAGGCGTGCTTGCTGAGCGCTCTGGCGTGATTGACATTGGCTTGGAAGGCAAGATGCTGTTTGCTGCGTTTGCAGCGGCCACCGTGGGTGTGGTCACAAAGTCTTGGCCAATGGCGATGCTCGCTGCCATTGCAGTGGCTTGTGCTCTGTCAGCGCTGCATGGCTTTGCTTGTGTCACTTATCAAGGCAACCAAGTGATCACTGGGCTAGCCATCAATATCATTGCAGCGGGTCTGACGGTCGTGCTCGGCATCGCTTGGTTCAAGCAGGGCGGGCAAACGCCGCAAGTGCCTGATGGCGTGCGCTTCAAAGAGATGTTTGACGTTCCCCTACTCGGGCAAAACGCGCTCGTGTATGTGGCGCTGATCTTGGTCTTCGCCGTTTGGTGGCTGCTCTTTCGCACCCGCTTCGGCCTGCGCCTACGCGCCGTCGGCGAAAACCCAGCCATGGTGGATGCGGCGGGTGTGTCTGTGGCTGGCACGCGCTATTTGGCACTCATGGGCAATGGCGCTTTGTGTGGCTTAGCCGGCTGCTACCTTGTGCTCGCTCAAAACGCTGCGTTTGCCCCGCATATGACAGCTGGGCGTGGCTTCATGGCCTTGGCAGCCATGATCTTCGGCAAATGGCATCCTATTGGAGCGCTCTGGGCTTGCCTGCTGTTTGGTTTCTTGGATGCGCTGGCGATTCGCTTACAAGGCACCAAGCTGCCGGGAATTGGAGAAATACCCGTGCAGTTTATTCAGGCGCTGCCTTATTTGATGACAGTGATATTGTTGGCAGGCTTCATAGGCAAAGCCGTGGCTCCGCGTGCATTGGGATCGCCTTATATAAAATCTCGGTAAGGCTTTTTAATACCCATACCGAACAGCCGGACGCAAAAGTCGCAGAAGTTGCGCAAAAGACGCAAAAAATACGGAATAGAAAAAATGGTCGAAAAGAAGCTTTTTATGGATTTTTCCCA
>JANMDE010000205.1:0-2828 GCA_031376105.1 Variovorax sp.
CTCCGCTTGAGCGAGGGGTTAGGCCGCAATCGCATCACGTTGCCGGTTTGTTGGTTGCCGTGGGAAACAGGAGATTAAATAGTTCCCTTGTAATCGGAGTTTGATCTTCCGGATTGGGGTGCAATAGCTGTCCATCACCGATAAGCACCTTTGCGTAAAGCGCCTCGAAAACTCGTAACACCTTGCCGTCTCCTCGTACCTCTCTGTCGTACCCCGGGATAAAGCCCACGAGTCGGTAGCCGCGTCGTTCGAGCAACATCTGGGCGAAGGGATGTTTCATTGTAGCGAGGACATAAAGGAATTCGGCCCCTCGATGCACTCCCATGCCGTCCATCACCGCCATCCCAGTTGCAGCAAGTTTGGTACCCTGATGATTCGGATCGACGACGGCGAGGCGACCATATACCGAAAGAGTGTCAGGCTCTCTCTCCATCGATCCCATTCCAACTAACTGGTTACCCTTCATGTACATTAGGACGAAAATGTCCTTTTGATGGTCTTCTCCTTGAAGTACGACCTTTTCCTCGTAGAACCTCTCTCGCCTATAGCAACTTGCGGCGCCAATGGCGATGTCAGGATACCAATGGGTAATGGCTTCTATCAGCTGCGGGACATCCTCACGGCAAGGCAGCTTGTAGCCGTATCCGTTAGGCATTGGCGCCCATGCGGAAAGTTCCTCAAGTGAAGGCCACTCCAACGTTTTCATGTGTTATCCATTGTGAAGTTCAAGAACTCCGCGCTGCGGAGACCGATAAGTGTATTTTGCGGCCTAACGTAATGTCCCCCGCAAAACCTGCGGAATATTCTGGGCGTTGCGGTTTACATGGGACATGAGGGCGATCATAAACCATTGAATGGAATGGGGAATTTGGATTTAACTGTATAAATAAGCAGTTATAATTTAAACCATGAAACCCGGCAGATCCGCAGGAGCGCCAATCCCCCTCAAACCAACCCAATTGTTGGATCAGGTTCGCGAGCGGATTCGGTATCTCCATTACAGCTTGAGCACCGAGACCACGTATGTGCATTGGGTGAAGTTTTTCGTGCGCTGGCATGGGCGCAAGGGCGGGGGCATGGGCGCGATGCGCCATCCTCGCGACATGGGTGTGCGGGAGGTGGAGGCGTTTTTGACCATGTTGGCGGTTGAGCGCAAAGTGTCCGCTTCCACCCACAACCAAGCGCTGAGCGCCATTTTGTTTTTATACCGCGAGGTGTTGGCCATCAAGCTGCCTTGGCTAGACGACATTGGGCGGCCTCAGCAAAAGCGCCGCATCCCCAGCGTGTTGACGCAAAACGAAGTGGCGGGCTTGTTGGCACAAATGCAGGGTGAAACGGCGCTGCTGGCTCGGCTGCTGTATGGCACCGGCATGCGTTTGATGGAGAGCCTGCGTTTGCGTATCAAAGATGTAGATTTTGATCGCCACGTCATCATCGTGCGTGAGGCCAAAGGCGGCAAAGACCGGGTGGTGATGCTGCCTCGTTCGTTGGCACCCGCTTTGCGCCAGCAGATGTTTGCGGCCCGCGCACTTTGGGAGGCTGACCGACAGGCCCTACGCGGCGGGGTGGAAACGCCGCATGCACTGGAGGCCAAATACCCGCAGGTTGGCAACACCTGGGCTTGGTTCTGGATGTTCCCCTCGCCCACTTATTCAGTTGACCCTCGCTCAGGCGTGGAGCGTCGTCACCACTTGTTTGAAGAGCGTTTGCAACGCGCCATTAAGAAGGCAGTTCCGCTGGCTGGCATCATCAAGCCCGTTTCCGTGCATACCCTGCGCCACAGCTTCGCCACGCATTTGCTGCAAGCAGGCACGGATATCCGCACCGTGCAGGAATTGCTCGGGCATTCAGATGTGTCGACGACGATGATCTACACACATGTCTTGAAGGTGGCAGCGGGTGGCACGGCAAGCCCTTTGGATGCTTTGGCTGCCTTGGGCTGAGTATGTCTGCCCAATCAAAGCCCTCTTTTACACTTGCCTTTCAAATTAAAGAATGATTTAATTCAATAATCCTAATTAAAGAATACTTTCAATGAAACGCCAAACGGGCTCCTATGAGATATCCACCACGCTGGGCGAGGCGGTGCGAGCGTTTGTGCCTTTGGCGTTGCCGCCCGAGGGGCCTGCGTTGGATGTGGCGGTATTGGCTGGTTTGAATGCGCAGGCTGAGTTGGCCTTGGCTCGGTTGGCGGGGGTGTCGGGCTTGGTGCCTTCGGTGGATTGGCTGCTTTACAGCGCCATTCGCAAAGAGGCGCTGCTCACGTCGCAGATCGAGGGCACACAGGCCACGCTGATGGATGTGTTTGACGATGAGGCGGGTTTGAAGCTGCGCAATGTGGATGATGTGGAGGAAGTGACGAATTATGTGCGGGCGTTTCGCTGGGTGCAGGCGCAGCTGCGCGACCGCCAAGGTTTGCCGATCAGCGTGCGCCTGCTTTGCGAAGCGCATCGCTTGCTGATGAATGGCGTGCGCGGCTCAGGCAAGCAGCCCGGCGAGCTGCGCCAATCGCAAAACTGGATTGGCGGCACGCGCCCTGGCAACGCCGCCTTCGTGCCGCCGCCCGCGCAGCGCGTGCCCACTTTGCTGGCTGATTTAGAGCGGTTTATTCATCTTCCTTCGCCAGACGCTTCGTTGCCGCCATTGGCAAAAATTGCGCTCGCTCATGCGCAGTTTGAAACCATTCACCCTTTCTTAGATGGCAATGGCCGGATTGGGCGCTTGCTAATTGCGGCGCTGGTGGAGAATTATGGCCTGCTCGCTGAGCCGCTGATGTATTTGAGCGGCTACTTGAAGCAACACCAAGCCGAGTATTACCGCCGCCTGTC
>JANMDE010000235.1:0-1767 GCA_031376105.1 Variovorax sp.
GCCAAGCGCCACATCAGGTTGGTGGGGCTGTCAGCATGGTTGATGCCTTCTTTGCGTTCCACAGTGCCTTCCACGATGAGGCGGGCAATGTCTTGTTCGAAGGTTTGTGAGCCATCGGTCATGGATTTTTCCATGGCTTCTTTCACGCCAGAAAAATCGCCTTTTTCGATCAAATCTTGCACCAATTTGGTGTTGTACATGATCTCGACAGCGGGGGTGCGTGTGCCTTGCACGGTGCGCAACAGGCGCTGGGAGACGATGGCTTTCAAGGCCGAGGCCAGATCACCGAGCATCGTGGGGCGCACCTCGACCGGGTAAAAGCTCAAGATGCGGTTCAGTGCTTGGTAGCTGTTGTTGGCGTGCATCGTGGCTAGGCACAGGTGGCCTGACTGCGCGTAGGCTATGGCCGCGCTCATGGTTTCGCGGTCTCGGATTTCGCCAATGAGAATCACATCGGGTGCTTGGCGCAGCGCGTTTTTCAGCGCGGTTTGCATCGCCATCGTGTCTGAGCCGACTTCGCGTTGGTTCACGATGGATTTTTTGTTAGTGAAGATGAATTCCACCGGGTCTTCCACCGTGAGGATGTGGCCGCTCATACGGGCGTTTCGGTGGTCCATCATCGCGGCCAGCGTGGTGGATTTGCCTGCGCCAGTTGCGCCCACCATGAGAATCAGACCGCGCTTTTCCAAAATCATGTCGGCCAAATTGGCAGGCACATTCAGGCTTTCTAGTTGCGGAATATCACTGGCGATATAGCGGATCACGCAGGCATAGGTGCCGCGCTGGCGCATGGCCGAAATACGGAAATTGCCCACACCCTCAATGGCGTGCGCCATGTTGAGCTCTTGGGTTTCTTCCAGCTCCTCGATGCGCGTGGGCGGCAACACTTCAGCCAGCAAACCTTTGACAGCATCGGCAGGCAGCGGCTGACTGTTGATGGGCACGCTTTGGCCATTGATTTTGATCGTGGCGGGAGCAAAGGCGGACAAGTACACATCGGAGGCCTTTTTCTCCGCCATCAACTTCAAAATCCGTTCCATCATACCCATAACACTGCTCCTCGCGCGTTGTCTAGTTTGCTATAAAAGTAGTAGCATGCCATTTATATTCTATAAGGGCTAGAGCATGAAATGGCCATGAATTTACAGCAGCTTACGGGCATTGTGCCCGCAATTCAATCACGCAGCAAGTCGTTCAGAGATGTCTTGGCGCGGGTTTGCGCATCCACCTTCTTCACGATCACGGCGCAATACAGCGAGTATTTGCCATCCGCTGAGGGCAAATTGCCCGCCACCACCACCGAGCCCGCAGGCACGCGGCCATAGTGCACCTCGCCTGTGGCGCGGTCATAGATTTTGGTGCTCTGGCCGATATACACGCCCATCGAGATGACCGAATTTTCTTCCACCACCACGCCTTCAACCACTTCTGAGCGCGCGCCGATGAAGCAGTTGTCTTCAATGATCGTGGGGCCGGCTTGCAGCGGCTCCAACACGCCACCAATGCCCACGCCGCCAGACAAGTGGACGTTTTTGCCGATCTGCGCGCAAGAGCCCACCGTGGCCCATGTGTCAACCATCGTGCTTTCGTCCACATATGCGCCGATATTCACGTAAGAGGGCATCAAAATCGCGCCTTTGGCGATATAGCTGCCGCGACGCGCCACAGCAGGCGGCACCACGCGCACGCCGGTGGCTTTCATTTCTTCAGGAGTCAGGTGGGCGAATTTGGTTTTGACTTTGTCATAAAAGCCCAGATCACCGGCTT
>JANMDE010000268.1:0-5789 GCA_031376105.1 Variovorax sp.
ATCAGATCGTCCACCCCGCGTGAGCGAACGATGGCTTTGCCATCAATGCCTAGCTTGGCATTGCTCAAGTTGGCTATCGGCAGCGCTTTGAAGGCATATCGCTTCGTT
Source organism: Variovorax sp. (assembly GCA_031376105.1). Lineage (GTDB taxonomy): Bacteria > Pseudomonadota > Gammaproteobacteria > Burkholderiales > Burkholderiaceae_C > JANMDU01. The sequence continues at coordinate 109 of JANMDE010000268.1, forward strand.
TTGCCTTGAAAAATATAGTCCATCACGGCACCATCCGCTTTAGATCGCTCCGGGAAAACTTCTTCAAACTCTTTGCCCAATCGCTTGATCAATTCGCCGCCATAGTCTGCCAAAACCACCAAGTGCTTGAGAAAGAGATTGGCTGGCAGACTGCCAGCTTGAAGCACATCAAACATCTGTTGCGGCTTGTTGCCAGATAACTTGAGCACAGAAATAAACTGTTCTTGCGTTTGGAGCAATTTAGGCAGCACGCTGGCAGATGCCACGCTCTCCTCGAGCGCCTTGGGCCACCACTTTACTGCGACTTTTTCTAAGTCAGCAAGCGTTTTTTTATACTTCATGACTGGTGATTGTGCAGCACAGTTTTATAGACAATTAGTGTAATTATATACAGCATTTAATCTTGGCATCACCGCAACACCCCACGCCGCTGCGCCACCACTTGCGAGCCACTCACTACGTCTGCTTGGTTGCCCCAACTGGTGCGGATGTAGGTGGCGACATCGGCGATGTCTTCATCGGTGAGTACGTGGACGAAGGGGGGCATGCCGTAGGGGCGGGGGTTGCCGGAGGTGCTGGGAGCGTAGCCACCTGCAAGGATGATGCGCACGAGGTTGGCGCTGCTGGCAAGGCTCACCGCACGGTTGCCCGCAAGCGCGGGGATGCGCAAGATACCTTGCGGGGCGAGTGCATCGGTCTCGTTCAAACCTTGGCCGTTATCGCCATGACAGGTAGCGCAGTGCTGGGCATACAGGTTAGCGCCTTGTTGCCGCGTGGGGCGCGCGCTTTGGGTGGCTACAGGGGATAGGTTTTGGCCTCCCGCCCGCGCTGGAGCTTGCATGACCGGCAGGCTTTGCAGGTAGGCGGCGGTGGCTTGCAGATCTTCGTCTCGCCAAAATTGCGTGCTTTTGCTCACGACTTCGGCCATGGGCCCAAGCACGGAGGCGTTGTGGGTGATGCCGTTTTTCAGCAGCGCCACCACCTGCTCACGCGGCCAATGCTGCACACCGGCCTCTTGCGCAGCATGCAAAGAAGGCGCATACCAGTCTTGCATGGGCATGAGCGCACCAGCGAGCGAGCCGTCTGAGCGGGCTGCGCCGAGCGCGTTGCGCTGCGCATGGCAAGCGCTGCAATGGGCAAGGCCCTGCACGATATAGCGGCCTCTTTCCACCTGATCTTCCAAGAGATTTCGGCTATTCGCCCTTATAGAATCTAAATTGCTTGCTATTGAATTAGTAGTAGCATCCGTGTCACGTTCAAAGAATAAAACGCGCCATACCGCCAATGCGATCTGCGTATTGAACGGAAACTGCAGTTCATGCGCCTTATTCGGCTGCCGCACAGGCTGCACACCTTCCATGAAGTAAGCGTAAAGCGCATCACTGTCTGAGCGGCTGACATGGGTGGTGTTGGGGTAGGGGAAAGCGGGCGTGAGCAGCTTGCCTTGCGCGTTCACGCCACGGTTCAAGGCGCGGTAAAACGCATCGGCGCTCCAGCTGCCGATGCCATGCTGCACATCAGGCGTGATATTGCTCGCAAACACCGCGCCAAACGGCGTGTGAATCGGCTTGCCTCCAGCAAAAGGCGCGCCGCCACGGTCGGTGTGGCAGGCGGCGCAGTTGCCTAGTTTGGCAAGGTAGCCGCCCTGCTCAATCAAAGCCAGATTTTTTGGGTCTTTTGGGCTACTTGCCCTTATTTTTATTGGATTGTATGCTATCAATTCAGTAGCTACCAATCCCATAAAACCGATCAACACCAGCAGCGCAGCGCCACATGCCAGCAGCACGCAGCGCTTGGCCGCCGAGGCCTCGCGCCAACGCGCGCTCATTTCATGCCTCCGCAAGGCAGCGGCAAAGGCGCAGATAAATTCGAGATCGCGGCCAAGGCTGTGGCTGCGCTGGGCACGGGCTGCGCAGCCAACCAAGTGGCTACGGCGTTCACGTCGTCTGGTGTGAGCTTTTTGGCAATTTGCGCCATGCAATCTGGCGATTGCGCACGGCGCATGCCGGTTTGCCAAGCACCGATTTGCCCCGCCATGTAATCGCGCGGCAAGCCGAGCAAGCCGGGAATCGCTGGCTGCACGCCCAGCATCTGCGCCCCGTGGCAACTGGCACAGGCTGCAATTCCCAGCACGGTATCGCCCTGCCTCACGAGCTGCTGGCCACGCAGCAAGGCCTTGGCCGCCGTGCCGGGCGGTGGCGCTTGCGGTTCGGGGTAAGGCAGTTGCAAAGCAGAAAAATACTGCGCCATGTCCATCAGCGCCGCATCGTTCAAATGCTCCACCAGGCCCACCATCAGGCCGTAATGCCGGCGGCCATCGCGGAAGTTCAGCAGTTGGTTATAAAGATAGCCCGCAGGTTTGCCCGCGATACGCGGAAAGTAAACCTCATTGGCCGTGCGCCCCACGGTAGCCGTGACACCCGCGCCATGGCAGGTGGTGCAGGCTTGCATGCGTTTGGCGTTATTTGCCGGGGCGGGAACAGGTTGCGCAGAACCTTGAAAACTGGCGATGAGCGCCAACAAAGCAAGAAGGAATTTCACACGCCCATCATAAACCGCCTTAAGCTGCAGCCAGCTCTTTCTCCTGCAAAGCCCGCCACATCACCTTGCCACTGCCGCTCTTGGGCAGGGCTTGCGCAAATTCCACCACACGCGGCACTTTATAGACGGCCATGTTGTCTCGGCACCATTGCAAAATGTCTTGTTCAACGACCTTGCCCACATGCGAGGCGCGAAGCACCACCACCGCTTTCACACTCTCGCCGCGATACGCATCGCGCGTGGCGATCACGCAGGCCTCGGCAATCGCAGGGTGCTTGAACATCAGCGACTCCACCTCCGCTGGCCTGACCTTGAAACCGCTGGCATTGATCATGCGTTTCAAGCGGTCGGTGATGAAAAAATAGCCTTCTTCATCCACTTTGCCTAGATCACCGCTCCTGAAAAACAGCTTGCCATCACGCTCAAAGAAGGCCTTTTGAGTGGCCTCTGGGTTTTTCCAATAGCCTTTGAAATTCATCGGCCCGCTCATCACGATTTCGCCCTGCTCACCGACCGGCATCTCCTCCAATGTCTCCGGATTCAAGACCCGCGAATCGCAGCTCACGAACGGAATACCCAAGCATTGCTGCTTAGGGCGATCCGCCGGATTGCTGTGGCTGGGTGCTGCGGTCTCAGTCAGCCCATAGCCTTCCACATAGCGCAAGCCAAATTGCTCCAGCAAACGCTGCGCCACGGCCTGCGGCATGGCCGCGCCGCCACCGCCAATGTAGACCAAGCTGCTCAAATCGTATTGGTCAAAACTGGGCGAGGCCAGCAGATCAATCACCATGGTGGGAATGTTCGTCCAGTGCGTGACACGAAAGCGCGAGATCAAGCGACCCGCCAAATCTCGATCCCAGCGCGGCATGATCACCAGCGTTGCGCCCGCATAAAGCGAAGCATGCATCAGGCTCACCATGCCCGTGATATGAAACATCGGCACCGCCACGAGCGTGACGTTTTGCGCAGTGCCATTGCCCCACAAAATGCTGCTCACAGCGTTGTGCATGATCGAGCCATGGGTGTGCATACAGCCTTTTGGCAAACCGGTGGTGCCGCTGGTGTAGGGCAATAGCGCCATGTCATCACTCGTGGCTTTCACCTCGGGCAAAGCCGTGTCTTGCTTGGCGGCCATCAGCTCTGACCAAGCGTGCGTTTCTGCGCCTTCCAAAGCAGGCAAAGAATGCTTTGTGAGCAACCAATCGCGCCAAGCGGGCGGCATGTCTTGCTCAGCAGCTGCGCCAAAACCATCGCTCATGTGCGTAACGATCAAATGCTTCAGTCGTTTCTCTGGCGGCAAGGCATTGGATGCAGCCGACCACTCTGCGGCGAGATCAGCGGTGGTGATGACGATGCGCGTGTCGGGATCAAGAATGTAGTGTTTCAGCTCCTCGGCTTTGTTCATCGGGTTAACCGGCACGACCACCGCATCGAGCCGCAAAACAGCAAAGTGAGATATGACCAGCTGCGGGCAGTTTTGCATGCAGACCACGATTCTTTCGCCCTTTTTGGCCTCCAGCCCTTTTAAAACCTGCGCAAGATGCTCTGCTTTTTGTAGCATCTGAGCGTAGCTGATGCCTTGGTCGAAGAACTGCAAAGCCGTCTTATCGGGATAGCGCAGCGCGTTCACTGCCAAATTATTCCAAAGCGAACCGGCAGGCGGCGTGAGCTGAAAGGGCAGCCGATTCGGCCAATGTGCATGCCAGGCGGCTTGAGGCTTAGAAACCAAAGGAAACTCCTATTCAGTCAAAACGGCAACTGTGGCTATCATGCATGCTTCTCTCCGTCGCGCACCGCCATGAAAACCCGAACCCTGCTCAAAACCCTGATCGCTACCAGTTTGGCGGCCGCAACTTGGCCTCTGGCGGCTCAAACCCAAACCGCTTACCCCAACAAACCCATTCGCCTCGTGATCGGCTTCCCCGCCGGCGGTCCGCTGGATCAACACGCCCGTTTGCTCACAGACAAGCTGCAAAGCGTACTCGGCCAGCCCATCATCGTGGATTACAAAGCGGGCGCAGGCGGCATTGTGGGCGCCCAGGATGTGCAAAAGGCTGCGCCCGATGGCTACAGCATCATGCTGGCCAACACCGGCGTGATGGTGATCAACCCGGGCCTCTATTCCAAGCTACCTTACGGCACTTTGAAAGACTTCGTGCCAATTGCCCGCACCGCCATGCAGCCGCTGGCACTGCTCGTGCACCCGAGCATCAAAGCCAACACGCTGCAAGAATTTGTGAGCTACGCCAAAAGTAATCCCGGCAAGGTGAATTACGGCTCAGCGGGCAATGGCGGCATCAGCCACCTCGTGCCCGAAATGTTCAAAACCGAGACGGGGCTGTTCATGGTGCACATTCCCTATCGCGGCAGTGCCCCAGCCTTTCAAGATTTGATGGGCGGGCAAGTGCAATTCATGGCTGAGAGCATTCCGCAAGCTGCGCAGTATCACAAGCAAGGCAAGGTCAAAGCCTTGGCCGTGACCAGCCGCGAACGTAACCCTGCTCTGCCCGATGTGCCCACCGTGATGGAAACCAAGCTGGCTAAGAATTTTGAGGTGGTGGGCTTTTATGGCTTTCTCGCGCCCGCTGGCACGCCCAAGCCAATTGTAGACAAGCTCTCCGATGCGTTCAAACAAGTCTTGGCCATGCCCGATGTGCGCAACCGCATGGTCAGCCAAGGTGCAGATCCGGCCTTCATGGGCTCAGAAGACTTCGCCAAGTTTATCGCCGCCGAATTACCAAAGTGGGCTACGGCAGTGCAGAAATCGGGAGCCAAGCTCGATTGAGTTTTCTCTTGAAACTTTAGGCTAGGGAATGCTCTAGGTTTGCACCCGCGATCAGGGTGCTCTGGCACGGAGTTTGCTTCTAAACTGTATACACTTTTTTGGAGCACCTATGAACAAACGCATTTCTTTCAAAGCCCTGATGTTGGCCTCCGTGGCCGCAGCCAGCCTGCTTTCTATTACCGCAGCCCAAGCGCAAACCGCGCTTGATGACGTGATGAAAGCCAAGAAAATCACGATTGCTATTCCGACGGACTTTCCGCCCTACGGCTTCGTCGGCACCGATTTGAAGCCCCAAGGCCTGGACATTGATATGGCTAACTACATAGCCCAAAAAATGGGCGTGGGTATTGAGCTG
>JANMDE010000291.1:0-2253 GCA_031376105.1 Variovorax sp.
CTCAAAATTTCAGGCTGGAAAATCGAGGGGAGTCTTCCACCTGAAGCGACCAAAAGTGTTTTGATCGCAGCGCCCCACACCAGTAACTGGGATCTGCCATACACGCTCAGGGTGTGTTTCGTATTGCGATTAAACATTTACTGGATGGGCAAACAAAGCATCTTCAAACCGCCGTTTCGCGGCATCATGATGTGGCTGGGCGGCATTCCCGTGAATCGGGAACAATCCAACAACCTCGTGGCCAGCTCTGCGCAAGCCCTGCAAAATGCGCGTGGTGCTGTGCAACTTATCGTGCCGCCTGAGGGCACGCGCAGCAAAGCCCGTTATTGGAAAACCGGCTTTTATTACATTGCTTTGAATGCCAAGGTGCCCATCGTGATGGCCTACATGGATTATTCGCAAAAGCGCAGCGGCTTAGGGCCTTTGTTTTATCCCAGCGGCGATATTGAAAAAGACATGGTCGCCATCAAAGCGTTTTATGCGCCTTTCAAAGGCAAAAATGAAGCGCAATTTGAGGCCTGAGTTTTCGGTCTTTCAAACAGCTCTTCAAGCGGTATCCCATCTGCCTTGGTATAATCCATGTAACAGCAATACAAGTGCGACAGCAGCACCTCCGTAGGCAACCGGGAACATTCCCACTTGACCGCCAAGGTCAAAGCCTTACACGCAAGGACTGCACACCAAATGTTCGCCCATACAGCTTGTGCTGCCTCCACAGTTCGCGTCCGCTCAAGGCCTCTCGCCTTGCGTTAGCGTTTGTGCCATTGATCTTTCTCTTTAGGTGTCTGCATGCCCAACAAAACTCCCGCTAAACCCGTTGTAAAAGCCGCCGCAAAAGCCCCAGCCAAGCCTGATCCGAAGGCCAAAGTCGTCAAAGTTGCAGAGAAAGCGCCTGCAAAAGCTGCACCTGCCAAGCCCGCGGCCAAAACAGCACCCAAAGCCGCAGCTGCCGAAAAAGCTGCGCCACCTCAGCGTATGGGTGCCAAGCGTGGCCCCAAGCCAAAAGGCAGCATCAACACCGAAGACGATCATGAGATTGAAGACCTGATCGAAGACGTACCCGAGCCGGTCGCGGTGGTGGTGGGTGAAGATGGCGAGAAGGTCAAACCGCTGCGCATGAAGTTGTCCAAGGCCAAAGAACGCGCCTTGATGAAAGAATTTGGCCTCGACGAGACCGTGCTCTCCGAGGAGGATTTGGCTAAGCGCCGCGTGCGCCTGAAGGCCCTGATCAAGCTGGGCAAGACGCGCGGCTTCTTAACCCATTCCGAGATCAACGACCACTTGCCTGACAAGCTCGTTGATGCCGAAACATTAGAAGTGGTGTATTCGCTGTTGAATGACATGGGCATTGCCGTTTACGAGCAAACCCCAGACGCCGAAACCCTGTTGCTCAACAACAACACGCCCACCGCCTCCACAGAAGAAGAAGCCGAAGAAGAGGCCGAAGCGGCTTTGTCGACGGTGGATTCTGAGTTTGGCCGCACCACCGATCCCGTGCGCATGTATATGCGCGAGATGGGTACGGTAGAGCTGCTCACGCGCGAAGGCGAGATTGAGATTGCCAAGCGCATTGAGGGTGGCCTGAACGCGATGATGGAAGCTATCTCGCACAGCCCTGCCACGATCCAAGAAATCTTCAACATGATGACCGAGGTGCAGAGCAAAAAAGTTCTGATCTCTGCGGTGGTGGATGGTTTTGCCAATCCGAATGCGGCCGATGACTTCGTGGCCGAAGAAGATTTTGACGAATACGACGACAGTGAGGGCGACGAAGAAGCCAAGGCCAATAAAGCCATGACCAAGCGCCTAGAGGAGCTGCAAGTGGAAGCCTTCAGTCGTTTTGAAGTGATTCGCGGCCATTTCGAGAAGCTGCATAAATCCTACGACAAAGAAGGCTACGGCACGATTGCCTATCACAAAGCGCAAAAAGCCGTGACCGACGAGCTGATGCTGATCCGCTTTACAGCCAAGACGATTGAGCGCCTGTGCGAGATGGTGCGCGGCCAGGTGTCGGATGTGCGCAAGGTGGAGCGTGAGATGCGCAAGATCATTGTGGAGAAATGCGGTTACCCCCAAGACAAGTTTGCTGAAGAGTTTTCTGGCCGCAACAAAATGGGTCAAAAGGTTAAGAGCCATCTGCTTGATTTGAAGTGGATCGAGACCCAAGCCAAGGCCGGCAAAAGCTGGTCTGTGACCATGGGGCGCTATGTGCCGCCGGTGCAAGAGCTGCAAAACAAGCTGATCAGCCTGCAA
>JANMDE010000301.1:0-4747 GCA_031376105.1 Variovorax sp.
GCGCATTACAACGGCATGATCGATCCCAAGCTGGATGAGACCGGCATCGACTTTTTCGCCCTCTGCGGCCACAAGTGGCAAAACGGCCCTGGTGGCACGGGCGTGCTCTACATCCGCAACAAGAAACTCGCCAGCAACCCAACCGACTTGCCACGCTTTCACATCACCCGCTCGCAATCGCGCGACGTGCCCTTTGACGGCTCACGCGGCGAATGGGACATCGGCCAAGCGCTCACCATCTATGGCTTTCCCGAGAGCGGCGATTGGCGTGCTTTAACGGATGCTTGCCTGCTCTGGGACAAAATTGGCCGCCAGCGCATCGAGACTTGGCATATGCGCTTGGGCAATTATTTCGCGCGCCAACTCGTCGCCAACTTCGGCGAAGCCAGCATCCTGCGCCCTACGCAAGATCCGGCGCTCAACAGCGGCATCATTGCCTTCAATCCTTTCCCTACCAAAGCGCAGCGCTGGGATGAAAAGCTCAACGTCGATTTCCGCGCCAACATGCTTAAAGACTACGGCTTTCGCATCAGCGGCCTAGGCGTAGGCAACAACGGCTTAACGCGCCGCCCCGATCCAGAAGCCGCCGCCTTTCCCGCAGGCACGATTCCCAACCGCGATCCTGCATCGCTCGCCCCCGCGCCGATGGATCACCCTCAGCGCGTGAACGCCTGCCTGTGGAACAACCGCGCACAGATTGATAATTTCTGCGCGGCAACGAAGGATTTGGTGAAGAAGATGGCAGTCTGATTGGCTTGTTGACTGGCCTTAGGTTTCACGCACCCGCTCCCCTGCCGAGCGACGTGCCTACAAATTCCGACGGCTTTCCTGCGGGCGCATTTTCATGCCCCTATCGCAGCGGATCAAATGTTTTGCACATCGTTTCGCACCACAATCGCTCAGAATTCGTGACAAGCGTGTGTCAATCTGGTGCCTGCTGCACTCAAATGCTTGGTGTGAGAAGTCTCCTCTAAATTTCCGCTCGCAGCACTGATAAATTGGCTTTGAGCGCTTCTGCTCGTCAATTGAAAGGCTGCTATGAAAACGAATCGATCATCTTGGGCTTTGTCCGTTGCAACGCTGCTGTTTGCGGCCAGCGCTTGGGCCACACCATCAGACGCGCTGCGGGTGGGCGGCATCAGTTTCGCGCCTCAGGCGAAACTCGGGGCGACCCAGCTTCAGCTCAATGGCGCGGGCGTGCGGCAGCAGTCTGCACAAGCCTTGTATGCCGCCGCCTTGTATTTGGAAAAGAAGCAGAGCTTGCCTGAAGCCGCGATTCAAGACACCGGTGCCAAGCGGCTGTCTGTGACCATGCTGCGCGACGTGAGCGCACGCGAGATGAGCGATCTGCTTGCCTCTGGGCTGAAAAGCAATTCCAGCGATGCCGATCTGATTGAACTGGTGTCTGAAGTGTTCGCTTTGAGCACGCTGATTGCCGAAACGCGCAGCTTGCGGGCGGGCGACAGCTTTCAGATTGATTGGAGCCGCGCTGCGGGCACCAGCATCCAAGTGCAACAAAATGGGCAAACCAAGCCAGTGGTTAAAGTCTTCCCCAACGCCAACCTGATGTCCGCCATGCTGCGCATTTGGCTCGGGGAGCGTCCCGCCGACCCCACGCTGAAATCCGCGCTGTTGGGCGCTCGGACCTAAAGTCTCCCTGCATGGAGATCAATTTGCTCTGAATTCAATAGCACTCTGCGCAGTATTCATAAGGGCTAGATGCCGATTTTGCTCAAAATTGTGGGCTTGCTCCCACATGAAAATATCAAGCCAAATCAGCCCCTTGCCGTTATAGAATCTGCGCAGAGCGCTATCATAAGCATAGTAAGCACCCTCCGACGCCAGCCATCCCACGCCGCCCCACATCACCATCCGCCCGATCCAGCCCACCGACTTTCCCGCTGGACTCCTTCATCATCAAAACCTGCCCCTCTCTTGTCGATATGCCGACCTTCCATCATGGATAAATTCTTGCTGCAGCAGCAGGTTCTAGAGCGGCTCGCCGAAGACCTGCTGCAAGCCGAGAGCGCCATGCGGGCGGCCCATGAAACGGCGACTCACGAAGAAAACATCGCCGAAAACAAATACGACACATTGGGCCTGGAAGCCGCTTACCTGTCCACCGGCCAAGCCCGTCGCGCTGAAGCCATCCGCCAAGCGATGGCCCATTGGCGCCAATTCCGCCCGCTCCCCTACGACGCCAGCAAAGGTATACAGCTCGGCGCGCTGGTCTGCCTGGTCGATGCCAACGACAAGCAGCAACAGCTCTTTCTCGGCCCCATTGGAGGCAGCATGAAGCTGGCAAGCGGCGCGCAGTTCGTTCAGGTCATCAGCAGCGAAGCCCCTTTGGGCAGAGCCATGCTGGGTAAATGCGAGGGCGATCAGGTATCGATACAGGTCGCTCCAGCCCGACAGCAGTTTGAGGTGCTGCGGGTTGATTAGGCCGCAACCAAGTTCACGCTATCGGCCTTTAGCACATCAATTCACTTCGGTGGCACGGACCGCGAGGCAGATCAGTGTCGACCTGTCGATTCGGCGCTGCCAGCAGGCAAACCTCGTTCGGCGGGTGCAGCAACGCTGAAGCGACGGTCGGCTCATGGCATGGGCGGAACGGACTCCAAGAAGCGCTTGAACTCAGCCGAACGCTCCAAACTGCGCTTGGCTGCCTGGCGCAACAAGCCGCGGTCGCTTTCAGAGACCCGAAACGCCGTTGGAATGGCGAGCAACTGCGTGCGCAGTGTCGAGTCATCGAGATCAGTCAGCTTGATCTCGATCGAGAAGATGTCGGCCTGCGATTCCGCGGCCCATCGGGGATCCGACCGCAGTTCCTTGCGCCATTGCTCGACCGCGTCGCTGAGTACGAGCGATGTCTCTTTGGAAAAGCGCCCCAGCCTGGAAAAAATCATCGCACCCAGCGCGTCCACCATACCCGGCACCGCGCTGCTATGGTCGATGGGCAAACCATCATTGCTCTCCGAGTTCACTGAGATCAAGACGATGCGCCGGGGTAGCGGGGTCGATTGGGACTGCCCCAGTCCGAGCATTGACATCACGGCGCCGATGCCCCCGGCCTTGGCCACATAGTCGATGAGTCGGCGCGCTCCCAAGTTATCCGACAGACCGCCGTCGACAAGGTGGATGAACTGGCGCCTACCGCCGGCCATCGATTCGGACTCGCCCTTGACAAGTCGTACCCGCGCGGGGTCCGCGGCTGCCGCGCTACCGCCTGGGCCCCTGCGCGGTCGTTGGGCGCAGCTATCGCTGTGGTTTTGCAGCGTGAGCGGACTGAGGAGCACTGGCACGGCGCTCGACGAGGCGACGGCGACTGCCAGCGGCACGTGGTCAATCGATGAACACAGCAGCGCCAAACGATCGGACGTGAAATTGAACTCGGCACCGGTGGACAGGTCGGTGGCGCCAATGATCAGGTAGGGTCGGCCCTTGAGTTGCGCCAGCTGCCCGAACGTCGTTGCCTTGAACAAGGTAGCGTCCAGTTCTTCGGCCAGCACGTGCCCCCGCCCGTACCAGGCCGAGCTCAAGCGGTACAGATTGCGTGGCGACAGTACGGTACTCACCAGACGACCCTGGAAGTCGACTTCCAGAAAGTCGGCCGGGAATCGTCTCAGGTGCTCGCGTGCGCCGTGCAGCGCCAGATGTGCCGCGGCCACGCTGCCGCCCGAAACGCCGGTCACCATGTCGATCTCGCGGGCCAGCGTCGTCTCTTGTCCTCGCCAGACAAAAGGCGTGGCGTCGAGTTCGCTCAGTACCGCGTGTGCGAAAGCCGCGGCTCTGGAGCCGCCGCCGGAGAAGTTGGCCACCACCAACACGTCCGGCAGGCGGCTGCCATCGAACAGCTGCGCCAGTCCGTCGTACTGCACCGTCTCCTGCGCCGTCAAGGCTGCGTTTAACCAGGGTCGGGTGCTGGCGCAGCCTGCCGTGCCGAGCGCGATGCATAGGGTGGCGACAAACAAGGCGCAGCGGCGTACCAGCACCAGCATGCTGTCGTCGCGACCCACTCGTCGTGGCCGCAGATGCCGAAGCGCCGGCGCAGAAAGCCGTGGGCCAGGATGCAGCACCCCAGGGAGAAACCTGTCCATTCCGTGGACTGTGTTTGGTTGGCTGATGCTCATTGCAATGGGTACTGGAATTTATCCGTGTAGTCGTCCAGTACCTTTGCAACCTTGAGCAAGCGCCGGTCGTTGTAGCGCTTGCCAGCCACCTGGATGTTCACGGGAAGACCGGATTGGCCTAAGCCGATGGGCATGGAAACCACCGGGCTGTTGGTGGTTGAGAAGACGGTCGTGTACGACTGGGTGGCGACGTAGTAGTGCATGTCCGCGCCATCCACTTGTAACGGCGTGTTGTAAATCTTGAAATCGCCAAACAACTTGCTGTGTGCATGATGTTTGAACGCCGTGGTCGCGCTGACGGGACACAGCCACACGTCGTAGTCCGAGAGAAAGTTATCCATCTTGGTGATGTATTGGCTTTGAATTTCGAATGCTTGCATCAGTTTCTTCACAGAAGTTGGGCCCACAATTTTTCTTTGCATCGGAATATTTTTCAATGTGCCTTTCGAAAATAGATGACCAATGGAGCGCTTAAGATTCGACATGTCGTAATTGCCTTGCGCCCCAACGAAACTACCCCAGGTTTCCCAAATTTCGTTGTAGTCCATTCCTTGCGGTTCAATTTTGTGGACAGTGGCGCCCGCTTGGGCCAGTTTGTTCACAAAGGCATGAAGTTT
>JANMDE010000308.1:0-1686 GCA_031376105.1 Variovorax sp.
GCTCAGTTCCTTATCGACGCTCGGGCGCTGGGGTTTGAGAAAACTGCGTGTGTTGGTAAGCCATCAAAATGACAGCTTCCAATAGCGAGGTCCGTCCCTTGACCCCAGCACCCCGTAACATACAAGCGAGGTCAAGGAGGAGCGCCAGCCGCAGGCCAGCGCGGGGGACACGAGCGTAGTGGGATAGCCCAAGCGCAGTCGGGCATCTACGGCCACAGCGCGCCAACAAAGCCCAACACAATCCCACAAAATCATGAGCAAGCAACAGCAACATACGTTAGAGTGTGGGCAATAGAACATGCCACATAAGAGGACACCATGGCCAAAAAAGCGCCGCGCCGCACTGCCGAACGCATTCTGGAAGTCACGCTCGAACTCTTCAACCGTTTCGGCGAGCCCAATGTCTCCACCACGCTCATCTCGGCCGAGTTGAGCATCAGCCCCGGCAATTTGTATTACCACTACCCTGCCAAAGATGAGCTCATCAACAGCTTGTTTGACCGCTACGAACGCTCACTGAGTGAGCTACTCAACGCCAGCGATGGCGTGCGCAATGTGGAAGACGCTTGGTTTTTCCTGCACACGCTATACGAGCTGATTTGGCAATACCGCTTCCTCTACCGTGATCTGAATGATCTGCTCAGCAAGAATCGTCGCTTAGAAACGCATTTTCAGTGGGTATTGAAAAACAAAACCCGCAGTATCCGCACCCTGCTTGATGCCATGAACCGCAGCGGCGCGATCACCATTGATTCCCGGGAAGTCGAAGGCACAGCCACCTCGATGGTTGTCGTACTCACCTATTGGCTTAGCTATGAATACGTGCGCGATCCGCGCAATGCGCTGGAGCCCGAGAGCGCCAGCATCGCCTTGGTGCGCGGCGCGCAGCATGTGCTCAATTTGCTCGTGCCGTACTTGGAGGCGGGGCAGCGGCAGCATTTGCTCAATCTCGTCGCTGAATATTCCGCCAAAACCAAGCCTGGCACCTGATCTGCTGAGACAACACTTCAATCGGGAAAACCCTGTGCGTATTTGGAGCGAGATGCCCGCACATAAGCGATGCCAGAGCCTACACTGTTTGCTGAACTAAACGATTCACCGAGGAGGCAGTTGTGATCTTGGATTTCATTCCCAAATCAACCCGCGCAGCGGGCTTGGAAGCGCTCATGAAGGGCGCCGGCAAAGTCACGCGCTACATCCCCATCCCGCAGCCCACGCTGATGGTCGGCCCCGGCTCAAGCGCACGCATGGGCGAGGTGATCGCGGGCTTTGGGCACAGCAAAGTGCTGATCGTCACCGATGGCGTGATCGCCAAACTCGGTTTGCTGAAAGGTGTACAAGATGCCCTACACGCCGGCGGCACAAAGACCGTTGTGTTTGACAAGATCACACCCGATGCGCCGATTCCGCTGATTGAAGAAGGCATTGATTTTTGCCGTGAGCACGATTGCGATGCGATTGTGGCTTTCGGTGGCGGCTCCTCGATGGATTCGGCCAAAGCCATTGCGATTTCCATGACCAACCGCAAACCGCTTCGCGCATTGGCAGGCTATTTCAAAGGCCGCAGCAATCCGCTGCCGATCTACGCTGTGCCCACCACGGCCGGTACGGGCTCGGAAGTCACAGTAGCCGCCGTGATTGCCGATCCGGTGAAGCACGACAAAGTGGTGATCATTGATCCGCGCC
>JANMDE010000326.1:0-1941 GCA_031376105.1 Variovorax sp.
GCTTCTTTCCACACGCGGCTGCGTACCTCAAAATCTTGCGCCATGTCGTCCACCAGAGCCAAATCACCGCCGCCCGAAAAGCCCTGCCCTTCGCCGCGCAGCACGGCCACTTTCACCGAATCATCGCGGCTCACATCGCGCCAAATTTCCGTCAACTCACCGTGCCCCGCATGGCCTGCTGTGGGAAGCTTGCCGTTGATGGCTTTCATTTGAATGTCGAGCACGTAACCTTGTTCGCCGCGGCGGGTGATGTTCAAGGTTTGGTATTGGGTGTAGTCGATGGGTTTGTTCATGCTTTGTCTCCTGGGTTTTTATTTTAGGGGGTTGCAGGTTTACCTTTTTGGTTGGAGCGGCTGAGAATGAGGAGCTGAGTTGGCGTGGCCGATTTTGGCCGCGCAGCGCACAACACTTCGCTGGCCAAGTGCCGCGTAACTTGCTGCTTGGGCGCATGAGGCCACGACGACTGCTCGGAGCACAGGCCGAGAGTGTCAAAAGCACCAAAAGCGTAACCCTCGAGATAAATAGGCATCTAGCCCTTTTAAATACAAAAAAGCTTGCTACCGATTAAATAGTAATTCAATGCCGAAAATGACGAACCCCCGAGAACACCATCGCCACACCGCGCTCGTCCGCAGCATCAATCACTTCCTTGTCTCGCATGCTGCCACCGGGCTGAATCACGCAGGTTGCGCCTGCATCCACCACCACATCCAAGCCATCGCGGAACGGGAAGAATGCATCAGAAGCCACCACCGTGTTTTGCAAACTCAGCTTCGCATGCCCCGCTTTGATGCTCGCAATACGCGCTGAATCCAAGCGGCTCATCTGCCCTGCCCCCACACCCATCGTCATGCCATCTTTGCAAAACACGATAGCGTTCGATTTCACAAACTTCGCCACTTTCCATGCAAAGAGCACATCTTGCAACTGCTGCTGCGTCGGCTGCAGCTTCGTTACCACCTTCAAATCACTGAGTTGGAGCTCGTGGTTATCGGCTGTTTGCATCAAAATGCCGGAGCCAATGCGCTTGACATCCATCAAGTTTTGGCCTTTGTCCCAAGCTGTGATTCCGCCTGGCGGCAGAGCAATCTCCAACACACGCACATTGGCCTTTGCCTTGAACACGGCCAGCGCCTCCCGCGAGTAGCTCGGTGCAATCAACACCTCCACAAACTGCTTCGAAATCTGTAGCGCCGCGCGCTCATCCAACGGGCAGTTTAGGGCGATGATGCCGCCGAAAGCAGAAGTCGGGTCGGTTTGAAAGGCTTTGCTGTAAGCTGCCAAGCCATCGGAAGCAGTCGCCACGCCGCAAGGATTGGCATGTTTGACGATCACGCAAGCTGGCTCAGAAAAACTCTTCACGCATTCCCAAGCCGCATCGGCATCGGCAATGTTGTTGTAAGACAGCTCTTTGCCTTGCAACTGCTTGGCCGTGACCAGAGAGCCGGGCGCGGGATACAGATCACGGTAAAACGCAGCGGCTTGATGCGGATTCTCGCCATAACGCAAATCTTGCAACTTAACGAAATTACTGTTCGCTTGAGAGGGAAATGGGTTGACTGCCCCTATAGAATCTACATTGTTTGCTTCTAAATCAATAGCAGATAGGTAATTGCTGATCGCAGCATCGTATTGTGCAATGCGGTTAAATGCTGCCACGCTGAGCGCAAATTTGGTCTTTTGCGCGATGCCGCCTGCCTTTAACTCCGCCACCACGCCCGCATACTGCGAGGCATCTGTGAGCACAGCCACGTCCTTCCAATTCTTCGCGGCGCTGCGCACCATCGCTGGCCCACCGATATCGATGTTTTCAATCGCGTCTTCCAGTGTGCAACCTTCTTTTGCCACGGTCGCTTCAAATGGATACAGATTCACGATGAGCAGGTCAATCGGCTCAATCGCATGCGCTTTCAAAGCCGCCACGTGCGCTGGCTGATCGCG
>JANMDE010000333.1:0-4547 GCA_031376105.1 Variovorax sp.
GCAGTTATGGTAAGTGCCTGCACTCAGAGCAATGACATTCGTCAAACCTGTGACGGCGACGGCTGTTGCAGAGTCAATCGTGCTGCCATTGCCCAACTCACCTCCACCATTTCGATGCCAGCGTTGCCTGCTGGGGTCGAAATGGTGGAGGTGAGTTGGGCAATGGCAGCACGATTGACTCTGCAACAGCCGTCGCCGTCACAGGTTTGACGAATGTCATTGCTCTGAGTGCAGGCACTTACCATAACTGCGCGCTCAAACCCGATGGCAGCGTCGTCTGCTGGGGTAGCAACGCCTATGGTCAGTTGGGCAATGGCAGCATGACCGACTCCACAAGAACGGTAGCTGTTTCGGGTCTGAGCAGTGTGGCTGCTTTGAGCGCTGGCGGTGGCCACAATTGCGCCCTGAAAACCGACACAAGTGTGGTTTGCTGGGGTAACAACGATTTCGGTCAACTAGGCAATGGCAATCTCACCAACTCCAACAGCCCGGTTGCCGTTGTAGGTCTGACTGGCATCGTGGCCTTGAGTGCAGGTGAATCGCACACCTGCGCTATCAAAACCGATGGCAGCGTGGCCTGTTGGGGTCGCAATGATACGGGTCAACTTGGTAATGGCAGCGTCTCCACCAACTCCACCAGCACCGTTTCAGTGTCAGGCCTGCTCAGGGTCGTGGCGATCAGCGCGGGCTTCCTACACACCTGCGCGCTCAAAGCCGATGGCAGCATTGCCTGCTGGGGCAGCAATGTGAGCGGCCAGCTAGGCAACGCTAGCAACTCCAGCTCAAGCACACCGGTAAGCGTTACCGGCTTGAGCGAGATAGTGGCTCTGAGCGTTGGTGTCAGCCACAGCTGCGCACTGAAGTCGAACGGCACCCTGGCCTGCTGGGGCGCAAACTTCGACGGGCAACTGGGTGATAACAGTTTTTCCAGTACCAACACCCCAGTGGTCGTGATTGGCCTGAGTGGTGGCGCGGCTCTCAGCACCGGCTACCAACATAGCTGCGCCCTCAAAACCGATGGCAGCGCGGCTTGCTGGGGCTACAACAACGCTTACGGCGCGCTGGGCAATGGCAACACCAACAACGCGAGCTCACCCAGTGCCGTGCTAGGCGGTGCGGTGTATTGGAAGTAAAGCTTTCAGTACAACAACTTACGAACAACCCAGTCTTAGAAAGAAACATCATGACTCCACACCAAATTGAACTCGTGCAAAAGACATTTGCAGACATCAAACCCATTTCCGCCACTGCGGCTGAATTGTTTTACAACCGCTTGTTCACGATAGACCCCAAGCTGCGCCCTATGTTCAAAGGCGATATTCGCCAGCAAGGTCAAATGCTGATGTCCATGCTCGGTGTAGCAGTCAACGGGTTGGACAAACTTGAAACCCTCGCGCCTGCCGTGCGTCAGTTGGGTGCCCGCCACGTAGGCTACGGCGTACGCGATGAGCATTACGCCACGGTGGGCGCAGCCCTTCTGTGGACGCTTGGGCAAGGCCTGGGCGCAGCTTTCACGCCCACTGTGCGTGAAGCTTGGGTCAGCGCTTACAGTCTGTTGGCCAATGTCATGCAAGAAGGTGCGAGGGACGCGGTCATCGTCCAAACTGTTGCTGCCTGAGCATCGAGCCGTTCTTGTTTGTATTGCGCAAGAATCGGCTTCCAGCCACTTTCAATGTTGCGTGCAATGCTATGAAAAAGATAGCATCCACGCCGCCATGAGAACCATGCCCACATCTTCCACAATCGTCACGGTGCTCATCGGCAGCTTAAAAACCGTGCCTAAACAAGCGCACTGAATCTGGCTTTTTTTCATCACGGCGCGGATCACGCCGATGGCGGAAAAACCCATGATGAGGATGGTGGCCCAGTGCGTGAAAGCAGGGCTGACATGCGCCAGATAAGCGATACCTAAGGCCAATTCAATGAAGGGGTAGGCGAGCCCCCAGCCATGCCAGCGCGCAGCCAGCAGATCGTAGCTTGCGTAGGCATCGGCAAACGCGCGAATATCGAGCAGCTTGAAAAACGCAAATACGAGGAAAAAGCCTGCCATGAAATAGCGCATCGTCTCGCTGCCTGAAATGGCTGACAGCCCCATGCCATGGCCAGCGTGTTGGCCGAGCTGCACCAAAATACTCCCGCCCAAGATAAAGGTCAAAATCAGCAGAAGCGGGTAGTAGGTGGCGAGCCAAGAAACAGGCTTGGCTGATAATTGTGCTCCTGAATTAATAGCTAACTGTTTATATTCTATATGGGCAGAAGGCGTATTTTCTGTTAAATCATAGCTTCCAGCGCTGCGCACTGCGGCTTGAAGCTTTGCCAGGCTCGCATTGGCATGCAGACCTTGCAAATTGGCCTGCATCGGATCAAGCGTGACCTTTACATCGTGTGCAAAGGGCCGCAGCGCATCGCTCACACGCGCGACGCATTTGCCGCAGTGCAGACCGGATAAGGGGTAGGTGTGTTCAGTGTGCATGATGCGTTCCTAATTCTGCCAAAGCATGGCGGATCACTTGTATGCCGCTATGCATTGCTAAGCTGGCCATGATGAAGGCAACGCCTAAATCAGGCCAAGCGCTGCTGCTGCACCACACGCCGATGCCTGCGAGTAACACGGCGATATTACTCAGTGCATCATTACGAGTACAGAGCCAAACGCTGCGCATACTGGCATTGCCTTCGCGGTATTGGTAAAGCAGGGCGGCGACGAAGAGATTGGCTGCCAGGGCGAGCAAACCAATCGCGCCCATGGTGATGGCTTCGGGCACGGCTCCCGTCCATGCGCCCCAAGCGGTGCGCGCAATTAAGGCGATGCCAAAAAGCAGCATCGAGATGCCTTTGAGCAGCGCCACGCGTGAGCCCCAAATGGCTGCCATCGAGATCGCCCACAGCGCCAGGCCATAGTTGACTGCATCGCCCAGAAAATCAACTGCGTCGGCGAGCAGCGAAACAGAGCCAGATGCCATGCCTGCGCCGATCTCTACGGCAAACATTGCCGCATTGACGATCAGCGCGATCCAAAGAATGCGGCGGTAGCGCGGTGAGTTGGCTGATTCCGCGGGAGCCTGCGGGGCGTGTGAACAAGAGGCAGACATAGGTTATTTGATGAATATGAAGAAGAGTGGCATGATTGAAAACCTTCAAGTCACTCCAAGGTCAAGCGATGATGATAAACCCACCCACCGTGCCCGGATATCTGATCGGGCAAGCGGCCAAGCGCAGCGGCGTGAGCAGTGCCAATATTCGCTTTTATGAGAAAGAAAAGCTGATTAGCCCCTATGGAATAAGCGCTAATGGCTATCGTTTTTATAGCGATGAAGATGTCCATCAATTGCGCTTCATACGCCAATTGCGCAGCTTGGACATGACATTGGCAGAGGTGCGCACTCTGCTGAATTTGGATCTGCGCAAGAAGCGCGATTGCCAAACCGCACGCGGTACCTTGGATGAACACATTGGCCATGTACGTGAACGATTGAAAGAATTACGCGGCTTAGAGAAGAATTTGCAGGATTTACGCAGCCGATGTGATGGCGCGGATGAGCATTGCCATTTGATTGAAGCGCTGCATGCGCAGGCGGATGCTCCTATCAATGCGAAGGTTCAGCGAAAAAAACACTACGCGCTTTGACCGTATCTCCTCATTTCAACGGAAGCCTCCGCCACACCTGACGTGCGCAGAACACCATCACGCAGCCTTTGACTTCCAGCAGCTCGCTGCTGAGCAAGCGCAGGCCCGCGTTGTAGGTGCGGCCATCTTCAGGGTTGTAGATCTGACCGCCGCTCCATTGCTGGCGTTCACTGCTTGGCTTGAAGCCTGTGAGCATGTCGAGCCCGACCAGGGGCAGCTCGCGCCTTGCGGGATCGGGGTTTTGGGCATCTTTGATGGGTTTGCCAGAGGTATCCAGCGGTTCCCAGAGCCAAGTGATCGTGCCGCAGAGCTGATCGGGTGTTGAAGCGCAGGGCTTGATCATGACGCGTGCGCTGTAGCCTTGCGTGGCCCATTCGCCGCGAATGTCTTGCGCTTGTGCAGATTCTGTAGAAAAAAGACTGGCTGCCAGAGCTGCGGCCAACAGCGCAGACAGCGGCATCTTGACGTGCTGTGGCTCGCCTTGCTGGGCAGGTTGCACATGCAACTTGCCCACCAGTGCCCGCAGCTCGTCTTGATAGCGCGGATGCTCGGTGCCGCAAAGGCGATCCCACCAAGTGAAGTAGAGCGCATAGTTGCCTTGCCCCCAAGCGTGGTGCATTTCGTGGTGAAGCGTCGTCGTGAGCCAGCGCCCCCACCAGCCTACCAGCCAGCGTTTGGGTAGCAGCTCAATCCCGCAGTGCCCCATCACATTGCGCACAATCATGTGCGTCGTCCACAGAAAAATCACGATGGGATGCGCAGGTATAACCAATAAGAACAACGGTAAAAACAAGCTCTGCACCACGGCTTCAAGCAGCGAAAAAGAATACGCCGCCCAATGCGTGGGCGCGAAAGACTGATGGTGTGCGCTGTGCATGCTGCGGAAAAACCAGCGGTGATGCATCAGGCGGTGCGTCCA
>JANMDE010000357.1:0-5955 GCA_031376105.1 Variovorax sp.
CAGATCGGCGCGCAGCTCGATCTGGGCGATATAGCCGCCATCGCCGCTGGCTTCACCGCCAGGATAGCCGCGCACGCCGGTTGCGCCACCCAAAGTGAAGCGCTCCGCGCTGTCAAGATTTTTGCCCGCCAATTGGCCATTCAGGCCGCCATACAGGCTGAAGCGGTCTGAGAGGCGCTGATTGCGCGAGACTTGGTAGCCTAGCTTGGTGAAGCTGCCCGCGGCTTTGGCGCCACCGGTGTCTGAAGCGATGCCAGCGGCATCTTTGATTTTGAGCTGACCTGAGACGAAGGAGACATTGCCAAAGATGCTGCCGCCGCCTGCAAAGCTGTCACGCGACTGATAAGAGCTGCCCAGTGTGAGCACATTGAGCTCGCGCTCGCCGGGGGCAGCGATGCTGTTTTTGTTGGTTTGCTGCTTGTGATCAAAGTTGGCATTGAGATAAATGCTGCGATCACGCTGACGCTCCAGGGGATACAGGCCAAACACACTCACCATACTGCTGCTGCCGCTTGGATTGAAGCCAAGCTGGCAACACACTTCAAACAACACGCGCGAAGCCGCCACACCTAAACGAGCGCCTTGGTTGCCGACAGGCAACTGATAGCTGGCGCGGATCATGGCGAGATCACGGTTGGATTGCATAAGGCGCAAGCTGGCTTGATCACCGATGCCAAACGGGCTGTTGAAATTGAGCGTGGCACCGAGGCGAATATCGCCGGTGAAGCGGCTGCCGTAGTTATCAAGATCAACGCTGGCGCTGAAGAGCTTGCCTTCGGTGACGTTGAGCGACACATCGGTTTGGCCGGTATTCGCACCGGGGTCAAGGCTGATGCCTGCATTGATGCCGGGCAGATCATTGGCCAGCAGCGCAGCGCGCTCCAGCGATTTTTCTTGCACGATGGAGCCTGCGGGCACATTGGCATCGAGCACGCCCTGCACCACGGCGATGTTGGTGCGCAAAGTGCCTGTGGATTTGGCTTCGGCTTTGCCGACTTGGCCCTCGAGCACGGCGATTTCTACGATGCCATCTTTGATTTCTTGCTGCGGCAAATAAGCGCGGGCCACGAAATAGCCTTTGCCACGGTAAAAATTACTCACGGCATCAGCGGCGGCTTGCAGCTCATTGAAGCCGATGCGCTTGCCAAGATTTTCCAGCACGAGCAGCTGGAGATCAGTTTCTAAAATTTGCGTATTGCCGGAGAAGCGCACGCCGTTGAGCGTCATGGCAAAGCCGCTCTGGGTGGCCAGCGCTGGGCGCACTTCTTGCGCCTTGGGCAGCTTCGGATCGGCTTTGGGCAGACTGGGCGCAGGGGTGTTGGTTTCTCGCGATATCTGGCCAGCATTCGGCAGCGTTTGCGCCATCACTGCGCTCGCGGCCAAAGCCGCAGAGAGCATGAAGACGGCTCGCACCAAAGGCTTGTACATCAACACTGGCAGCGCAGCGCCTTGCGCGCCTCGCAACGCTTGCCCTCGCGCGTGGGAAACGGGTTGGAATGATTGTTTTTGTTTAGCCAAGATACACCTCTGCGTGGATGCGTGAAGAAGCGGCGCGCAAGTCAGAGCCCATGAAGCTCTTCGGCTTTCGCGCCACACTGGAAAAGATATGATGGAAGGCGTGATAAAAATCACAAAAAATCGCTTTGTTCAGGACAAAGAATTCGGGTTTTCCTATGTTTGGATGTAAGTCCAAAGTATTACTTTTGCAAAAATAAGACAGGTGCCCGGCAGCAAAAATGCACCAAGCTCGCTCAAAAGCAAGGGGCAGGCTCCTCAGAAAGCCTTTTGCAGACGTATTAGACAGAACTTCGTGTAACAAAGCTTTTTTCCTAAATGAATACTTTTTTAATACTTTTTGAAATTTATTTGATAAAAATTAATACTTAAGTACTAATTTTTGCGCTTGTCAATCAATAAATTCAGCTGCCTTTATGTGTGGATTTGTGAACCCCATACAGAGTTTGTACCACCATTTTTTGACAAATTCAGGCCTTTTACATCTACCCAGAATGGGTTCAAAAAAACTTAAAGAAATGTTGCCAACGTGCTCGTTTTTTGCTAAGCGGGTGAGCCAGACGGCCGCTCTTTGGCGCTACATACCAAACGGTTGAATCCAACCCGCTTGTTGAAAGTAGGAGAGCCTGTCTTGCAGGGGGCCAGATGCCAGCTCTGGCGCTGCGCTACCGTCCAGCTGGGCAAGCAATTTCAGGTCTGCTGGGCTGAGCGCAACGGGATGATGCCAGCAGGTGGTAAGGTGGGTTGAGTCGGTTCTAGAAGCATCATTGCGCAGCCAATCGGGCGCTTGAAGCGGCTTGAGGCCCGCGCAGAGATGTGGTGGATCAGACCAAGCATTGAGCAGGCCACGTAAAACGCACTCATTGAGCAATGCAGCGGATGAAGGCTGGCTATGAATCAACGCATCAGACAGCACCCAATGGGGGCCAGTGGGTTTGCGCACAAGCGCTCGCAAGGCAGCGGCATGCTCTTGCCCCGCGCTGAAGGCAACACCCGAGGCGCAGATGAAGGCCACTTGACCTGCGGACGCGCTTGCAGCGGCGCTGCCGATCTGAAGATCTGCAGCAATGTGCAGGCCGTGAAGACGCTCGGCGGGCCAAGTATGAAGCGCTGAAGGGAGCTTTGCAGCGGCCTCTGGCGCAATCCAAAGGCTGTTGCGATAGGTGCGGGCGGTGGCGAAATCAATGTATTGCTCTAGGCGAAGTGCGTCTCCATCTGCCGCTGCTATAAGCGGCGCTGCAGCGGCATCTAGGCGGCCTGGCCAGGCATCAGGTAGGCTGGCCTCACTCAGGTAGGCAAAGCCTGCTTGCTGGGCTGCACCCAGCATTTGACTGAAATACAGCGGGCGATTGTCACCTGAGAGGAATTCATGAAAGAGCAGCCCGGGTATGGCTTTGGCGGCAGCCTGAGCCTCGGCTTGCAAGCTCAGCCCGTAGCCTGCTGTGATGCCTTCGTTCTGCTTGGGTGCGAGCTTAGCCATTTGGCTCAGGCCATCGCGCGCGGCTTGCTCACGCTGTGCGCCACTGGCCTGCGGAAATGCCTGTACATGAAATTGGGCAAAATCTTGCGCGACCTCGCGCTGCTTCCAGCCAGGATAGGTGTTGAAACTAAGATGAGCAATGCCCTCGGGCGCAAGATGCTTACGCAAAAGCCGCCATATGGCGCTGCGCACGTCATTTGGTACGACGTAATAAACGCCTTGGCAGACGATATAGTCAAACTCGCTGCCAAAAGCTTGGGCGGCCTCCAAAGCACTCGGGGGCAGCCCTTGACTCAGGTCGGCTGCATAAAGGCGCACATTGCTCAAACCAAGATCACGGATGCGCTGATTGCCACGCTCAATTTGCCCTGCCGCTAAATCCACGCCAATGAGCTGCATTTGGGGATAAAACCCCGCCAAAGCAATCACATGCCCACCCGCGCCGCAGCCCAGATCCAGCACCCGCGCCGTGGCCACGGGCGGCGGCTTCATACCGCGCAATTGCGCCGTGGCGGCGATACGCGCAGGATGCAAATGCGCAAAGGGATACGACTCGTAGGGCACGAGATCGTAGGAACTGAGCTGATGATCTGCTACTAATTCAGTAGCATGCTTCATATATTCCATAAGGGCTAGTGCCTCAAAACACTTTAACTCTTCGCACCCAGCGCTGCCGCCAGCTGGTTTTGCAAAGCCAACTCAGCGGCATTGGGCTCTGATCGGGTTTCCCAGCCGCTTAAATGCTGCTCGGCGACATCCGCTAAGGCGCTGATCCAGGGTTGAGAATCATTCAGGCATGGGATATAGGCAAACTCTTTGCCGCCTGCATGCAGGAAGGCTTCTTTGGCTTCTAGGGAGATTTCTTCCAAGGTTTCAAGGCAATCGACCGGGAAGCCGGGGCAGGCGACATCGACGCTTTGGCAGCCGCTTTGCGCGAGCGCGATCAGGGTAGGCTCGGTGTAGGGCTCTAGCCATTTGGCTTTACCGAAGCGGGATTGGAAGGTGAGCTGGTATTGCTCTTTGCTGAGCCCGAGCTTTTCAGCGAGCAGGCGGGCTGTTTTGTAGCATTCGCAATGATAAATATCGCCCAGATGAAGCGTGCGCTCGGGCACGCCATGGAAGCTCATGATGAGCTTTTCGCTGCGGCCATGGGCTTGCCAATGGGCTTGAATGCGCTGCGCTAAGGCGGCGATGTAGGCGGCGTGATCGTGATAATGATTCACGAAGCGCAGTTCGGGCACGGTGCGGGTCTTGGCAGCCCAGGTGTAGACGGCATCAAACACGCTGGCGGTGGTGGTGCCGCTGTATTGCGGATAGAGCGGCAGGATGAGGATGCGCTTGAAGCCTTCTTTCTTCAAGGCATCAAGTTGGCTGGCAATGCTGGGCTGGCCATAGCGCATGCCAAGCAACACGCGCACACGATGGCCGCGCTGCGCGAGGCTGCCCTGCAGCAAAAGCGCATTCTTTTCACTCCACACGCGAAGCGGCGAGCCGCCGCCTTGGCCGTCCTTATCTGGCGCGATCCAGATGCTTTCGTATTTCTTGGCAGATTTAGCCGGACGAAAGCGCAAAATAATGCCGTGCAGAATGAGCCACCAGATGATTTTGGGGATTTCGACGACACGGTGGTCGCTTAAAAACTCCCCCAAATACCGCCGCAGCGCACTGGCTGTGGGCGCATCGGGCGTGCCGAGGTTGCAGAGCAAGATGGCGGTGGTAGATTTGTACTGATTTTGGCTACCGTGGGAAAACGCAGGTTCGGTTTGAAATGTCATGGTGCTATTCTCTCAGCAAGATGCTAAATATCGAGAAAATCAGGGCAATTTCACTGGATCTGGACGACACGCTGTGGCCGATCTGGCCGGTGATTGAGCGGGCAGAAAAGGCTTTGCAGGCTTGGCTACACGAGCATGCGCGGATGACGGCCGCTTTATTTGCATCGCCCACGGCCTTGCGGGAAATCCGCGAACATATGCATGACGTGGTGCTGAAGAACAAGCCTGAGATGGCGCACGATTTGGGCGCGATTCGCAGAGAATCGATCCGGCTGGCGCTGTATCGGGCGGGAGACGATCCGCTGCTGGCAGAAAAGGCCTACGAGGTGTTTTTTGCAGAGCGTAACCGAGTTGGCTTCTATGAAGATGCCCTGCCCGCTTTGCGCAAGCTGTCTAAGCGCTATCCGCTGGTGTCATTGTCCAATGGCAATGCGCAGCTGGATTTGGTGGGCATAGCGCATTATTTTCAAGCGGCGGTGAGCGCCAAGAGCTTTGGCTTGGCTAAGCCGGATTCGGGGATTTTTCATGCGGCTGCACAGGCGGCGGGCGTGGCAACAGCGGCTGTGTTGCATGTGGGCGATGATGCGGCCCAAGATGTGGTGGGCGCTTTGAATGCGGGCATGCAAGCGGTCTGGCTCAACCGCCAAGACAAGCTCTGGCCGCATGAGGGCATGCATCCCACACTAGAAATTGCCACGCTGGATGAGCTGGTGGCACTGCTCTGCCCAGAAGACTAGGAGTCTGGGGCGCTACGGCTCAGGCTCCTAGGTTTTTTCTAGGGCTTTTTCTCTTCTTCAGGTTTGTCGGCTTTTTTCGGCAATTGACCAGAAGCGCCAACGCTGACGGAGCCACCGCCGACACCCACGCCCACGGAGCCTGAGACGGTGCCGCCTGAGCCGATGCTCACACCCACGCCACCCATGCCGCCAATGGGCAGGTTAATCCCCACGCTCGTGCCCACGCCTGCGCAGGCGGTGAGCAGGGCTGCGGAGTCACTCAGCGCAATTATTTTTAAAGAAAAATTAGCATTCGCCCTTATAGAACAAGCATAGTTAGCTATTAATTTAATAGCATTTAAAGGGGAAGACGAAGAAGGATGTGGGGTGTGCATAGCGGCTCCAGCAAAGCAAGATGAGCGAAGTGTCACACGATTCCGGGGTTGCCGTCTAATCCGAGAAGTTTCGG
>JANMDE010000370.1:0-2570 GCA_031376105.1 Variovorax sp.
GCGGCGCTGAAGGAGAAGCAAATGTCCATCATTGAAATCCAAGTCCCAGATATCGGCGATTTCGACGAAGTTGCCGTCATTGAACTGCTCGTCAAACCTGGCGATACCGTCAAAGAAGAGCAATCGCTCATCACGGTTGAATCCGACAAAGCATCGATGGAAATTCCTTCCAGCCATGCGGGCGTGGTGAAAGAACTCAAGATCAAAATCGGCGACAAAGTCAAGCAAGGCTCGGTCGTGCTCACGCTGGAAGCAGCTGGCACTGCGCCTGCATCCCCACCTGCTTCCTCACCCGCTCCAGCCCCGATTTCAGAGCAAAAACAGCCTCTACCCGTTATAGAATCTGCGCAAAGTGCTATTAATTCAATAGCATCTAGCGCATCGAGCTACGCAGGAGCAGCAGACATGGATTGCGATCTGCTCGTCTTAGGCGCAGGCCCCGGCGGCTACAGCGCGGCCTTCCGCGCCGCTGATCTCGGCTTGAAGGTCATCATCATCGAGCGTTATGCCACGCTAGGCGGCGTGTGCCTGAACGTCGGTTGCATCCCCTCCAAAGCCTTGCTACACGTCGCCGCCGTGATGGATGAAGTCAGCCACATGGCCGATCTGGGCGTGGACTACGGCGCACCCAAACTCAACATCGACAAGCTTCGCGGCCACAAAGAAAAAGTCATTGGCAAGCTCACCGGCGGCTTAGCGGCCATGGCCAAGATGCGCAAAGTCACTACAGTGCGCGGCTATGGTGCATTCATCTCTGCCAATCATGTGCAGGTTGAGGAAACCAGCGGCAGCGCGCAAGAAAAAACCGGTGGCAAAAAAGTCATCCAATTCAAAAACTGCATCATTGCCGCAGGCAGCCAAGCTGTGCGATTGCCCTTCATGCCCGAAGACCCGCGCGTGGTTGATTCAACAGGCGCGCTAGAACTCAAAGAAGTCCCCAAGCGCATGCTCATCCTGGGCGGCGGCATCATCGGCCTAGAAATGGGCACCGTGTATTCCACCCTTGGCGCGCGCTTAGACGTGGTCGAAATGATGGACGGCCTCATGCAAGGCGCAGACCGCGACTTGGTGAAAATCTGGCAAAAGATGAATGCCAAGCGCTTTGACAACATCATGCTCAAAACCAAAACCGTCGGCGCAAAAGCCACGCCCGCAGGCATAGAAGTCACCTTCGAAAGCGCCGAGCCCGGTGGCACAGCCCCTGCTCCGCAAACCTACGATCTCGTGCTGCAAGCCGTAGGCCGCACGCCCAACGGCAAAAAAATCGCCGCTGATAAAGCCGGCGTCGCTGTCACAGACCGAGGCTTCATCAACGTCGATATCCAGATGCGCACCAACGTGCCCCACATCTTCGCCATCGGCGACATCGTCGGCCAGCCCATGCTCGCCCACAAAGCCGTGCATGAAGCGCACGTGGCCGCAGAAGTCATCGCAGGCGAGCAACAAGGCAATAAAGAGCTGGCCGCCGCCGCATTCAACGCCCGCGTCATCCCCAGCGTCGCCTACACAGACCCTGAAGTGGCATGGGTCGGCCTCACCGAAGATCAAGCCAAAGCCCAAGGCATCAAAGTCAAAAAAGGCCTGTTCCCATGGACGGCATCCGGCCGCGCCATCGCCAACGGCCGCGACGAAGGCGTCACCAAACTCCTCTTCGACGATAGCGAAGAAGCCCACGGCCACGGCAAAATTCTCGGCGGTGGTATGGTCGGCACACATGCAGGCGACATGATCGGCGAGATCGCGCTGGCTATTGAAATGGGCGCAGACGCAGTAGACATCGGCAAAACCATTCATCCGCACCCCACGCTGGGTGAGAGCATCGGTATGGCGGCTGAGATTGCGCATGGCAGTTGCACGGATGTGCCGCCGACAAAGAAGTGATCCACTAAAGGCGCTATTCATTCAACAGTTATTCACGCACATTCCGAAAAGGCTGCGCTGCGTTTGATTGATGGTTACAGCTCGCAGGTCTTGCAACTCGATGCACTCTATTTTTAAAAATTGATGATATTTTTTAGGCATGTCTGTCCACCCATAAAGGTGCGCTCTTCAGTGCACCTCTAGTCCTAACATAACCCAAAGGTGCGCCGACGGGGAAATTAACACGCGTTCTGCAGTACGGTACGTTGTTATGTTGCAGATCGCTCCTCAGACTGCGATGCTGGTAGAGCATGCGATCTAAATATTTACGTATTGGCGGGATAGAGTGAGTCTGAGTAATTTTGCTTGACCGTTAAAAGGCATATATGAATTTCCCACCCATGACAACTCGCTCGATGAAGACTTTTGCGCTGGCAACGCTCGGCTTGACTTTGAGCTTGACGCTGTTGCCTGCGTCCGCTGTGGAAGTGGCAGGTGTCAGTTTTAGGCCGTCCATCGCAATAGACAAAGCCTCATTGATGCTCAATGGCGCTGGCGTTCGCCAACAGTCATCTGCTGGCCTGTACTCTGCCGGTTTGTACCTAGAAAGAAAAGCCGCTACACCGATGGAAGTGGTCTCGTACTCCGGCTTGAAGCAACTTCGCTTGGTGATGCTACGCGACATCAGCTCAAAGCAACTGCTCTAGCTG
>JANMDE010000377.1:0-3403 GCA_031376105.1 Variovorax sp.
GCGGCGTAATTGGGTTTGATGAAGCGATCTGCAAAATACATCTTGCCATTGATCAGGCTGATCGCCCCGATGTTGATGATGGGCTCTGGGCTGCTGGCAGACGAATACTGTGAGTCATTTGGGTTGTTTGCCCTTATAGAATCTACAGAGTTTGCTATGGAATTTGTAGTGATGCTAGAGCTCGCTGGCGCTGGAGAAACCGCAGCCGTGGCCGGGCTGGCAGCTATCGTGGCGGTACCTGCCCCGCTGGATTTGACGATGTCTTGCAGATTGACGCGGCCTTGCTCGCTGATCAAAATACGGGCGAAGAAATCAGTCAGTGCGGCTTCACCCACGTCCACCTTCAAGGCCGCGCCGGGATTCATCTCAACTGCCAGCGCTTTAACGCTGAGCACCTTCCAATTGAGCAGCTCATCGCCCGCCACCGCGCCCGAAGAGGCTGCCAAGGCTGCGCCGCGCAGCGTGGTTTGCAATTCTTCAGCCAACACATCACCTGCGATCAAAAGCCGCAAGCCTTGTGCGGTTTGCGCCATTTGCAGCTTGCCTTTGTAACTGGCCTCCAAGCGCAGCAGATCAATATTGAGTGCATCGGCGAAATACGGCTCGAGCGCATGAATGGGCAGGCGCTGAAGGTTGGCATCTAGCTGCATGGCCAGGGGCGTGAGCGCGAGCTGGCCTTGGATGGCGATTTTGCCGGCTTCGCCGACAGGTTTGCCATCGTCGCTAGCCTGCGCCAGCGACGCGCTGAGCGAGATCGGCATGGCTTTGACGGCGATATTGTCGCCATCAATCTCAAAACCGGTGATTTTTACTTTGAGCTGGCTGATCTCCAGAAACACGGCTTTGGCAGAGCCCGCAGTGCCTGCCGTGGGTGCGCGGTCTGCAAAACTGAGCTGAGGCGCATCTAGGCTGATCTCGCCGAGACTGATTTTCCAAGGCTTCGGCGCGGAAGTGGCCGTGTTTGCTGCTTGGCTTGCAGATGCAGAAGCAGAAGCAGGCGCTGCATTAAGCCAATCTTGCGCCATCCTGCGCCCTTGCGCGCTGCGCTCTAAGCGCGTTTGCACGCCGGTAGCAGCGATTTTTGAAAAATTCACCGTTTGCGCCAGCAGATCCATTTGCCCCGCCTCCAAGCTCAGCAATTTCACCTGCGCCAAGCGATTTTTGCCCTGCGTGAGCTGCAAATTAGCCAACTGCGCCTTGGGCAGCGAGATTTGCAGCGCTGCTTTTTGCGCCCCTCGCGCTGCTTGCCAGAGCACACCCGCTTGCACGTCAGCCACGCCCGAGAGCGACGGCACCAGCCCCTTTGCGCCGTTCACATAAGGCGAGAGCGCGGCAAGCGGCAAGCCAGAAAGCTGCGCCGTGACGCTGACTTTGGCATCCGTGGCCAGGCCGCTAAAGCTCAAACTGCCCTGCTCCACCCTGCTGCTACCTTCAAACACCATCGGCTGCGGGCTCTCTGCAGCAAAGGGCCAGCCGATTTTGCGGGCTTCTATATTGAGCGATGTGACGCTGAGTTGGGCGCGCGGGGCGGTGGTCTCATCGGCCCAAGTGACCGAGCCGCCTTGCAACGAGATGCCGGCGATGCTGATTTGCCATGGGCTGGTAGCGGCAGGAGGGGCTGTTTTCTCTGTTGCGGTAGAAGTTTTTGCATCTTTTGGGCTAATTGCCCTTATAGGATCTGGATTGTTAGCTATTCTTTTGGTAGCGACCAAAGGAGGTGTCAGCAGATTCAACTGCCCTGCTGCGTTGCGCCGCAGCTGCAATTGCGGCGCTTGCAAGATCACGGATTCCAGCGCCACTTTGCCAGCCAGCGGCTGCACATCCTGCGCCACCAGCGTGAGATTTTTCAAGGCCAGCAAGGGTTGGCCTGCGGCATCTTGCAAGGCCATGTTGTCAGCTTGCAATTGACCGGTGATGCGCACGGCGGGCTGGGGAGTTTGCTCAAAAGCGAGCGTTAAATCTGCGCCGAGCACGGCTGAGACGAGCTTGACAGGCAGATTTGCAGGCAAATAGGGCAAATACGGCCCGAGATCGAGGGCGCGAATCGCAATTTTTGCATCGGTTTTTCGCGTTTGCACGAAAGGCGTGGTTTCGCCGGTGCTGTCAAAGCGGCTGCCATTCAGCGCAAAGGCCAAGCGCGGCTGAGTTTTTACCTCACGCTGGGCTTTCAACGTGCTCAAAAATGGCAGGCTCAGGCGCAGATCTGGGATTTGGTGCTTCTTGGCGACGGGCCGGTCGTCAAACGCCAATGCCCAGTCTTTCAGGTCAATGTTGTAGATGGCAAATTTGGGCGGCTCATTGCTGCTTTTCTCCGGGTGCTCGGGCGGCTGCGCGGCAATTTTTGCCAGAATATCGTCAAAATCATACTTGCCACCCCCAAAATGCACCACATTGCCGCGCACACCTTCAATTTGCACACTGTCAATCACCGGTGCCAAGCGAAGCAGGCTTTGCAATTCAGCATCCACATAAACACGCCCCACGCGAAGCTGCTCACCCGCGCCGCCCTGCCCTGCGAGCACGATATCGCGCAGCTCTAGCTCCAGCGTCCAGGGCTTGAAATTGACAGCGCCTATGCGCAACTGCCGTCCCAGCTTTTCAGAGGCCATCTTCTCCACTTGCGATGTCAAGATCGGCGGAGCAGCGAGCCAAGCCAACGCCCAAAACGATAGCAGCCCAGCCAGCGCATAGGCGATGCGCTTGAGCCAAGGGCGCGAGGCAACAGCAGGCTTTGTTTGAATCGTCTCCATGCGCAGATTGTGTCGCAAGACCCGCTCTTGCCCATCGTTCTTTGCTGCAAAAACGAGAAAGCCTGGAGAAATAAGGTCTGAAACCAATATTTCCACCAGGCCCGATGGCTCAGCAAGGCTGCGTGCCACCATGAGATGCTGAACGCGGAGCTTGATGTCCGGCCAGCGATGCAGGCAAAGAATTGCCTGCAAGGGGTGTCGAAGCAAGTTCGACAATTGAGACTCTACGCCTGCTGCAAGCACGAAGCAAGTGAAATTTTTCAATCGCCAAGGCGGGCTGCTTGCAAGCGGGCTATGAGCAAAAATTTGCAATACCACTTGCAAAAAAACCAATTTGCGCAAGTGGCTTGGTCAGCAAAATTTTTGCATTGAATTCAAATGGCCACAAAAAAACCAGCAAAGCTGGCTATGATTGTTTGTATGCCCCGAATCAAAGTGAAATTTGA
Source organism: Variovorax sp. (assembly GCA_031376105.1). Lineage (GTDB taxonomy): Bacteria > Pseudomonadota > Gammaproteobacteria > Burkholderiales > Burkholderiaceae_C > JANMDU01. The sequence goes on from JANMDE010000377.1 coordinate 3,197, forward strand.
CCGGAAAACTTGGTGCCCAGAAGAGGACTCGAACCTCCACGACTCTCATCGCTAGTACCTGAAACTAGTGCGTCTACCAATTCCGCCATCTGGGCAATTTCAGAAGAAGGATTGTATATCAAAGCGAACCCCAAATTTGCCCCCGGCAGCACCAGCGCCGTGGCAATCACAGAAGAATTAGAAGGCACCGTGCTCGGTCATCGTGAC
>JANMDE010000381.1:0-4070 GCA_031376105.1 Variovorax sp.
CCCGCAAGCGCGGTGTGGCGCTCGTGCCGCTCAAGTTCGGCATCAGCTTCACCGCCACCATGCTCAACCAAGGCGGCGCGCTGCTCAATATCTATATGGATGGCTCAGTCAGCGTGAACCACGGCGGCACGGAAATGGGGCAGGGCCTCAACACCAAGATGCAACAGGTTTGCGCAGATGGTTTGGGCATTCCTGCCAGCATGGTGCGCGTTACAGCCACGGATACGCAGAAAGTGCCTAATGCATCGGCCACATCAGCATCCAGTGGCGCAGACATCAATGGTGCGGCCATCATGAATGCTTGCGAACAGATGCGCGCGCGCCTGGCGCCAGTGGCCGCGCGCATGCTCGGTTGCGATGCATCCACTATCAAATTCATAGCTGGCCGCGCAGTCTCTATAACGGCGAATGACCAATTTGACTCTAAAAACAGCGTGGAATGGTCTGCGCTGATCAAGAAAGCTTGGCTCGATCGCGTCGGTCTGTCAGTCGCCGGTTTTTACATGACCCCTGAAATCGGCTACGACATCGACACCTTGATGGGCCATGCCTTCTACTACTTCTGCTACGGCGCATCCGTCACAGAAGTGGAAATCGATACGCGTACCGGCGAATGGTGGCTCAAAGCGGTAGACATCGTGCACGATGCCGGCCAGAGCATCAACCCCGCGATTGATATTGGCCAAGTTGAAGGCGGCTACATCCAAGGCATGGGCTGGCTCACGATGGAAGAGTGCGTCTGGGATTTAAAAGGCAAGCCCACCAAAGACGGCTTCTCAGGTAAAGGCAAGCTCTTAACCCACGGCCCCAGCACCTACAAAATCCCCGTGGCCAGCGATGTGCCAGAGCATTTCAAGGTGAGCCTGTTTGACAATCAAAACCTCAAGCCCACACCCTTCCGCAGCAAAGCCGTGGGCGAGCCGCCGCTGATGCTCGCGCTGTCTTCGTATTTCGCGATTCGCGATGCGGTGTCTGCTTCCGCTGGACATCAAAAGCGCGTCGACTTCAAAGCACCCGCCACGCCAGAGCGGATCTTGATGGCGTGTGAGGCGCTGAAGGTTTAAGTCTTCTAAAAGCTGTCGTGTGCCAAGCGACACTATTCGCTTGGGTTCCCGCCTAATGATCGCAAGACGCCGCGCCACAAAGCATCGCGCTCTTCGTACGGAAGGGCGTCTTGCCTGCCGCTGGCGTGCTCCCAAACCGACGTCAGCACCATAACCACACCACTGGAAGGCTGAACGTAAAGCGTTTGGCCATGGATGCCTTGCATGGCAAAGGTGCGTTCTTTCATGGGCATGATCCAGAACTGGTAACCGTATCCAAAGTAGGGTGTTGCCTTGCGGGGCTTAAAGGCATCGGGCTGGCGGGCAGGATCGGTGGCATCCAGCAAATACTCTCGCGCCACGATTTGCTGCTCGCCGACCTTCCCATCCGTGGCGAGCATTAAGCCCAGCCGAGCCCAATCTCGCAAACTGGCGTTGAACGCGCCATAGGCCTGCTCTTGGCCATCTCCGCCGATACGCCAGTACGCATCGTGCTCTGACCCCAGCGGTTGCCAAAGCCACTCACGCGTGAGTTCACCCATGTTCTTTCCGGTCGCCGACGTCAGAATGCGCCCCAACACGTCGGTTTCGCTACTGGCATAGCCAAACTTCTGCCCTGCCGGCGAATGCCGGTCGACGATGGATCGCAGCACATCGGCGGGCGTGCCCGCGCCGCGCACACCAGCGCTGGCGCGGGACAATCGCGCGATGTCGTCCGTGCCGTCGTAGCGCTCAGTGAACGTCAGGCCGGAGCTCATGCGAAGCAATTGCCGAACCGTGGTGGCACCATAGGCGCTGCCCGCCAGGGCCTTGACATACTTTTCAGTGGGATCGTCCAGCGAGGCAATGTGTCCGCGCTCAAGCGCCGCCCCAATCAGCAGCGCGGTCACGCTTTTGGCCATGGAAAAGGATAAAAACCGTGCATCTTCGTTGCGGCCATAGCGGTAGTGTTCTGCCACGATCTCGCCGTTTTTTAAGATCAACAAGCCGGTGGCGCGCTGGCGCTCCAAATATTCGGCGAGTTTGTAATTGAGATTGCGATAGCGGTAATTGATCGCAACCGGCTGCGCAGCCTTTGGCAAGGCGCGCGGCTGTGTGGCTCGGTTGACCCCTCGCGTCTGAATACCCGGCACCGTGTGCATCGCTGACCAAGCGCCGACTCGGTTGGGATTGGCGTACCAAGTGCTTGCATTGCCGACAGGGTAGTTTTGTGATTTGCCCAGCAGTTCTTCGTCTGGCTCGGCCGATGCGGGCGGAGTAAGCAAAGCCAAGCCAATAAGCACGGGCAGTAGGTTTTTGGCCAGTATTTGATGCATCGTGTTTCTCCAATGTTTGAGTTTGAACGCAAGCCTTTGATCTGCTGTCGATGTTTATCACAAATGCGTGGCATTGACAATTTTGCATATTTACACTAATATGCAAATATGCGTACCAGTATTGATTTCCCCGATCCTCTTTTTCGCTCCCTCAAAGCCAGCGCGGCCATGCAGGGCAAGAGCTTGCGCGATCATGTGCTGCAGCTCATTGAGCGGGGGATGCAGCAAGCTGACCAGCCGCAGCTCAAGCGCGAGCCGCGGCCAGTGCCTGCCATTCCAACCATCACCTTCATTGAGCCGGTGGATCGCTCAGCCTTCTTGCTGACCAATGAACAAGTCAACGAGATACTTGATCAAGACGAAATTGAGCGCTATGAGCGCGTGATGCGTCAGTTGGACAAGCCGTATGGAGGCGCGTGAGCGCACGGCGCCTTGGCGTGGGCAAACTTACCGGGGCGATTTACCGGATGTGAACGTTTGGGTCGCGCTTTCTTTTTCGCAGCACCCGCATCACGATTGCGCACAGCGCTACTGGCAAAGCACCATTGAACGTCATAACGCGAGCCAAGCTCAAAATGCTGAGGCCATAGCGGAGCAAATTCATTTTTGCAGACACACAGCTCTAGGCATGGCACGTGTGCTGCTACAAACCAGCGCCATACTCATGCAACCATTGACGCTGGCCGACGCGTGGGCGACTTACCAGCGCTACAGGCTCTTGCCCGAAGTGTCGTTTGTGGGTGAGTCACGCGATGGCTTGGAGTTTGACACCGCCATTGGTAGCTTTATTGCTGCCCAGCAAGCTCTACCGATTCGGTTTTGGACGGATCTGCAATTAGCAAGTTTGGCGCATCTGCATGGGCTGCGCGTAGTGACATTCGACACCGATTTCAAACGCTTCAACTTGGATCAACTCTTGGTGCTCGAGCCATGAGCGCACACCCCAGCGTTTGGATCAGCATCGAGCGCTTTGAGGGGAGTAGCCCGCGTGAGGTGGGTGCTGCAATGTTGGTCTCGGCTGACGGGGTGCAGGGCACGGTGGGCGGTGGGCGCTTGGAGTTTGATGCGATTGCGCATGCTCGCGAACTGCTTGCCGCTTCGCGGCTTTTGGTGCAAGAAGAAACGCGCCGCTATGCACTCGGGCCGTCGCTCGGACAATGCTGTGGCGGGGTCGTTTGGCTGCGGTTTTGCGGGATTGCTGCTGAAGATGCTATGAAATTGGAAGCGCTTAACGCAGATTCTATAAGGGCTAGAGGCCAACATAGCCTGAAAATTGCCCTGTTTGGCGGTGGCCACGTGGGCAAAGCGATTGTGAACGCGCTCGCTCCCCTGCCATGCAGCGTGCATTGGATTGACAGCCGTGACGAGATCTTTCCAGATTTGATTCCTGCCAATGTGCAGGCTGAGCATTCCGCGCCGGTGCAAGCAGCAGTCAGCGATCTCGCGCCGCAAAGCCATGTGCTGATCATGAGCTTTTCCCATGCGGAGGATTTGGACGTGGTGGCCGCTTGCTTGCTAAGGCAGCGGGCGAAGAAAGACTTGCCTTTCATTGGCTTGATCGGTAGCAAAACCAAATGGGCCACGTTTCGCCATCGTTTGGAAGAGCGTGGTTTTACAAGCGAAGAGTTGGCGCAGATTACTTGCCCGATTGGGCTACCCGGCGTCGTTGGCAAAGAGCCAGAAGTGATTGCGGCGAGTGTGGCCGCGCAGT
>JANMDE010000383.1:0-3667 GCA_031376105.1 Variovorax sp.
AGCCAGGCGCACAGTGTCTGCGGTGGCTTCTGTTTTTGGCGCTGCGTGGTCACTTTGCCCCAAGAAACGGATCGGCTTGCTTTTGCCTTGCTCATCTTGGCTGAGCAATTCACGAAGTGCAATATCAACCGAGCGAAACTCCTCGGGAAAGCGTTGATAGGAGGCGGCGGCGATTTTAAAATTCACGGCAACACTGCTTTGATCTTGTGGATCATTCATGAGGCCCAGCGCCACCAAACGAGACAAGCGTTGCGAGAGCAGCTCGTTTTGCGGCATGTTCAGCATCAAGATACCAAAGCGCTTGGGGCCTAAGCGCCCGACGGTGTCAAATTCTCGAATGATGGTGCGGATCATGCGCACGCTTTTTAGCATCAGCGCCTCTGCTTGCATGTCTGTGATGTCTGAATCCTTAGCCTCCACGCTGAGATAAACGAGGGTGACCTCGCGCTGGGATTGCCGGGCATGCTGCCAAGCGCGAAGCGCGCGCTCGGTGAATTTGTCTTCTTTGAGAAATCCAGTCAGCGGATCGCGCACAAGTGCTTCTTGTTCGCGCACAGCCTGGGCATGCCTTCTGCGGCCAAAAGCATTGATGAAAAACATCATGCCGATGGCCTCCAGCGTCAAGACCAGCAAAGAGGTGTAGCTTGGAATCCAAGCATCGTTGATCCAGCCGACCGACCCCAAAATCACATTCACCGCCATCAATAAGAAGGGCAGGTAAATCAGCATCCAGTAGCCACCCAAAGCAAGGCCTCTGCGCCATGCGGAAAAGCCAGAATAAATGATCATCATGAAAGACACAATGCAAAGCGGGCCATAGATCGGATTGATGAGATAGTAAGCCTCAACAAATAATCGCGTCACCGCATAAACAAGGCACGAGGCAATCAGCAGATTCACCAACCAGTGATACCAGCGGCGCTGCAAACTGCCAAACATCACGCGCGCAAATTGCAGATTGCATGCCGTCGCGAGCATAACAAAAAACGGGATCGCGTCGTTGGAGAATTTTTCTGAGGAAGGCCAAAGCAGTTGTTGCCCTAAGCCGTGGTAGCTCACCATCGTGAGCAGCGCAAAAAACAGATAACTGCCATACCAAGCGTAGAGCGGGTCTCGAAAAGCCACACTGGTTTGCGCACAAAGCAGCACCAGCGTAAAGAGCACGCCTGCCATCAATCCGATCCAAATTTTAAGGAGTTCGTCACGCTGCGAGGCGAACTGTTGATGCACGATAACGGGTGCCATCGTGGCGGGCATCGCGTGCACCACGCGCACAAACACGTCGCTGCTAGCATCTGGATTTCCGTAAAGAGGAAAGCGTGGGCGCATTGAGCGGATCGGCCATTTCTCATATGCCACAGCATCGCCAGCGATCAGCATCGCCCAGCCCCCTTGCTGATCTTGTTGATACAGCTCGTATCGATCCACCACCGCTGTAGGGAATTCAAGGAGCCAATCCACATGCCGCATCGCATCGCCTTTGGAGACGCTCAAGCGCAGCCAGAGCGGCTCGTTGTGCCTCATTCGGTAGCTGGTTTTAGGAGAAAACGGCTCGAATGCCGAGGCAGGTAACTGCCGAATTTGCTGCACCGTGGTTTGAGAATCTACTCTTGCACCTTCACGCAGCACCCACATGGGCGCAGCAAATGCAGGCACAGGCGGAGCATCCAAAGCCACCGTCTGTGCCTCAGGCGCAGCACGGGCGAGACTGAAACCGCACAATGCCAGAAACCCCCAGCCCATCAGCAACATCTTGCGCACCATGATCATCATGGGGGCGAACAAGTGCGATGATGGGCTATGCATAGAACGCATGATAGCGGTTTGCTTACTGAGAGGCGTTGGCTTGTGATCTGCTGTAGCTCATAGGCGCGCGGCAAAACGAGTTGAAGCACGAGAGCCATATCCAATGGGGTGAAGTGCGCAATGCCGAGCCACTGCAATACCCGAACGCACCGCGCCCTCCAACGTAGAAGGATAGGGACCTTCCGCATAGTCGCCGCAAGCGATGATATGTGGGGCAATTTGCATCGCTGGGCGCTGCAAGCCGGGTGTACAGGCAAAAGTGGCGCGTTTGTCGACAATAGTTTGCAGGGCTTGCAGGTTTGGCAAACCGAGTTGCTGGCGGCCTTGCTGGATGACTTGTGACTCGACGGTTGCAGCATCACCAACACTTGCGCTGACGACGAAGGCGAGCAAGCCTGACTGGCCGGTGAGCACGCCTCGGTCGAAGACGAATTGAGCGGGTTCGTTTGAGCTGCTTTTGAGTGCCATCATCGGGCAGGTGAACTTGGCGGGCGGGGTGTCTTTTGGCACAGTGGCGTAGACCGTAGTGATGGCCTCATAGTGCAAGGTATCGGCAATAGCAGCCCAAGCTGCGTGGCCTGAGTGCTTGGCGATACGTGCGGCCTCCACGGGTGGCGTGGCGAGCACGATGGCATCAAAATCTTGAATTAAATCGGGCTCTTGCCCTGATGAAATATACGCAGTTTGCTCTGAATTTGATAGTGATTGGAATTGCTTGAGGCGATGGCCTAGGCGCACATCGCAGCCGCGCTCTGCGAGCCAAGCCACTGCGGCTTGCGGAAAAAGGGCGCCGAGATCGGCTTTGGGCAGCAGTAAATTGGAGCTGCCGACCTTGAAATCTGTGCAGTCGTCTGTTGCGGCAAACAGCGAGTCATGCATGATGCGCAGAAATACTTGGCCGCAGGCGCGATCTGCTGGTGTGTTGAGCGCGGATACGCAGAGAGGTTCGATCAGAACCTCCATCACACGTGGGCTCACATGCTTGCACAGCTCGCTCACGGTGGTTTGCGGTGTGCATTGAAAGCCACTCAGCCGCCAGCTTACCGCCGTGCGTAGCAATGAAAATTTGTCAGCCACAGACCAGCCCTTGGCCATCATCACGCCGCAGGCCACATCGATGCCTTTGATGAGCGGCTTTTTCCAATCGGGCAATTGCAACGCATCGCCGTTGGGGAAACGCAGCGTGAGCGGCATGCGGTACAACACTTTTTCTGGCCGCACGCCAACTTCGCGCATGAGGCGCAGCGTTTCGGAATATGCGCCAATCAGGATGTGTTGGCCGTTGTCTAGCGTGGCCTCGCTGCCGTCGGGCATGGTGACATGTAAGCTTCTTGCCCGCCCACCTACAACGCGGGATGCTTCCAAAACCGTAGCATGGTGGCCTGCTTTGGTGAGCTCGATGGCGCAGGCTAAGCCTGCCCAGCCTGCGCCGGCAATGAGGACTCTCATCGACCCAAAGCCTGCACTTTCCAAGCCAGCCAGAATTTACGCAAGGGCGTGAGGCTGATGCGTTGGTGGAGGACTTGGAAGTTTTCCCGTTGGATTTCGCCGAGCAAGGCACGATAGATTTTGGCCATCATGAGGCCGGATTTTTGAGCGCGCCGGTCGGCGTCGGGCAACAAGGCGAACGCCTCGTCGTAAAGCCGGTGGGCCCGTGCCGCCTGAAATTTCATCAATCCGATGAACCTCTCCGAGTGAGTGCGTTTGAGGATTTCGTGCGCCTTCACGTCAAATTGTTGCAACTCGTTGACCGGCAGGTAAATGCGCCCGCGCATCGCGTCTTCGCCCACATCGCGGATGATATTGGTCAACTGAAGCGCTTGCCCCAGCGCATGGGCATACTGCGTGGTTTGTGCTTGGG
>JANMDE010000388.1:0-4656 GCA_031376105.1 Variovorax sp.
TGATTTGCTTTTCAGTCGCACTTCAGTTGCTCCTGGCAAGCTATTATGAGCAATTTGCAAGTCGATGCAATGACTTGTTAAAACATATTTTTTTGATTAACTCTTTAGTTTTACTTTTGCAACCTGCACAGCATCTCGACAGTATGCTCTTATATTAGGAGCAAGCCATGTGTCACGCAGCCCGCAGCGGCACCGCTTTTTGTAAGGCCAGCAGCTCCGTTTGGAACTTCAAAATTTGCTGGTCTTGCGCGAGCATGTAGCGATTGGCATGGCGAATGCGCCTTGCCAGAAGGCGCAACAAACCGGCCATGAGCTGTGCAGCAGACAGCGGATCCGCTTCAAACATTTGAATGAAATCTTCGCGCCGCATCGTGGCAGCACGTGTATGCACCAAAGCCTCGCAGGTGGCCGAATGCGCCTGTCCATCGATGAAACCCACTTCGCCAATGATATGCCCGGGTTGAGCGACACGGTGCACAAGATGCCCGCCATCACTGCGGTTGCTACTGGAGATTTCAGCCTCCCCAGAGATTACGATCATTAGCAAACCTGCGTTCGTTTTACCTTCAGTGGTCAGGTATTCGCCGGGCTTGAAATCACGCATTTCCATCAAGGCGGCAACGCGCCGCGCTATCTTCTCAGGCATGCCTTGAAAAGCAGCGGCGTTGCGAAGCAATTGGCCGACATGGAGGGTTTCTGACTCTGTGAGCACGTGAGTGTTCTCTTTAATATGAACAACAGATTATGCCAAGCAAAGTGCAACACATTTGAATCAAAGATGCGTAGATTTGTTGTTTCCATAAACTTACGCATAACTTTCAGAAAACACCGCGCAAGGGAAAACCACGAACAAGATCGTCTCTGAAGTGACGAAAAATCGGGGGATGCGCTCTAGAGAGTTGAATGCCCCTATGATGTCTGCATTGTGGCGCTGTCGCTCTTGGACAATGCTGCCACGAGCACCCTTTCATCCTTCGCTTGGTTTTCCATGCCCTCATTTAAAACACCTAAAAAAGCTCATCCAGATTTCTCATCAGGGCAAAATTATCCTGCGCCCAATTTTGCTTTGCTGGCGATGGAGTTCAGAGCGTTCTGGGAGTTTGGTGCGGTCTTGCCTGCTTGGCCCATTTTGCAGCAAGCGCCCAAGGGAGACGGGCATCATGTGATCGTCTTTCCTGGCCTAGCCGCCAGTGATGCCTCGACGATGCCCTTGCGCAAATACATTCAAAGCTTGGGCTACGAGGTATCAGGCTGGGAACTGGGTAATAATTTTGGGCCGCGCGCTGGTGTGTTGGATGCCATCAAACGCACCGTCCGAGAAGCCTCGGCGTCAGGCAGCAAAGTCAGCCTGATTGGATGGAGTTTGGGGGGCATTTACGCGCGCGAAATTGCCAAGGAGCTGCCCGAATGTGTGCGCTGCGTGATCACTTTAGGCACGCCCTTCGCTGGCAACCCGCGCTCAACGCATGCCTGGCGGCTGTATGAAATGGTCAGTGGCCGCAGTATTGACGGTGAGGCTCATCAATTTGATTTGGAAAAAGCCCCTCTCATGCCAACCACGAGCGTGTATTCGCGCACTGACGGCATTGTGGCTTGGCAAGGCAGCATTCAAAGCCCCAAAACAGGCATTGGCCACAAGCAAACTGAAAACATCGAAGTCTTAGCAAGCCACGTTGGCATTGGCTTGAACCCCAGCGCTTGGTGGGCCGTGGCAGACCGACTTTCTCAGCCTCAAGGGCAATGGAAGGCCTTCAGCAAGCCTGCCATGCTGGGCTTGGGTGGTTTGGTTTTCCCCAGTCGCTCCGTTTGAAGGAGCGACTGAAAATGCTTAGGCTTGCGCAGGAATGATCAGATTCTGGCCGGGATAAATCTTGTCGGGATGACTCAGCATCGGCTTGTTAGCCTCGAAGATCACGGGATATTTGTTGGCATCGCCGTAATAATGCTTAGCAATTTTTGACAAATTGTCGCCGCTCACCACCATGTGATATTGACATTCCGGCGCATCAGGCTCGTCGCATTGCATCTCATCCGCCACCCCAGCCACGCCATGGACGTTGCCGCAGCAGACGATGATCTTCTCTCGAATTTCTTGGCTGGCCACCAAGCCGGTCACGGTGATGATTTGATCCGCACCGTTAAACGCAATGTTCAAATCATCGGCGGGTAGGTTTTGGGTGCGGATGTAATCTTTGATCGCGCTGGAGGCAGCCTCGTTGGCCGCTGCCGCTTTTTCTTCGTTACTTGGCTCGGCTACAGCAGCAGCCACTTCAGGCTTGCTACCAAATAATTTTTGACCGGCTTCTTTGAAAAATGAAACGATACCCATGAGATGAACTCCTCAGAAAAGTTGATTGAGCCATCGTTGTACAACAAAAGAGTGACAAGTCAACCCGAAACATCACTCTGATCTGTAATTGGGTGCCTCTTTCGTGATTTGTACATCATGAACGTGGCTTTCTCGAATACCGGCTGAGGTGATTTCGACGAATTCGGCCTTGGCCTGCATTTCGGCCACCGTGCCACAGCCGCAATAACCCATGCTGGCGCGGATGCCGCCTGCAAGCTGGAAAATAATGGCCACAACTGAGCCTTTGTAGGGCACGCGGCCTTCAATGCCCTCTGGCACGAGCTTGTCGGCATTGGGGTTGCCAGTAGAGCTTTCCTGAAAATAGCGATCTGCGCTGCCTTGCTGCATGGCACCAATGCTGCCCATACCGCGATAGCTTTTGTAAGAGCGCCCTTGATAGAGCACCACCTCGCCAGGCGCTTCTTCCGTGCCCGCAAACATGCCGCCCATCATCACCGTGCCGGCACCTGCGGCAATGGCTTTGGCAATGTCGCCACTGTAGCGAATACCGCCATCGCCAATCAGCGGAATGCCAGAGCCTTTTAGCGCCGTGGCCACGCTGTCAATCGCCATGATCTGCGGCACACCCACACCGGCAACAATCCGCGTGGTGCAAATGCTGCCCGGGCCAATGCCCACCTTCACAGCGTCTGCCCCAGCTTCAGCCAGCGCTAGCGCAGCAGCGCCTGTGGCGATATTGCCGCCCACCACATCCACCTGCGGATAATTTTGCTTCACCCAGCGAACACGCTCAATCACGCCTTTGCTGTGGCCATGCGCGGTGTCCACCACGATGGCATCCACACCCGCTTCCACCAAAGCGGCTACGCGCTCTTCCGTGCCCTCGCCCACGCCCACGGCAGCGCCCACGCGCAGCTTGCCATGCTCGTCTCGCGCAGCATTGGGGAAATTGGTTTGCTTGGTGATGTCTTTCACCGTGATCAGGCCTTTGAGATGAAACTCTTCATCCACCAAGAGCAATCGCTCCAAGCGGTGCTTATTTAGCAGCGCCTTGGCATCCTTGAGTGTCGTGCCCACGGGCGTGGTGATCAAGCGTTCGCGTGTCGTCATGATCTGGCTGACGGGCAAATCCATCCGCGTCTCAAAGCGCAAATCGCGCCCCGTCACGATACCCACCACCTTGCCACCATCCACCACAGGAAATCCGCTCACGCCAAGCTGCTCCGACAACTCAATGACTTGATACACTTTGAAATCCGGCGGAATCACGACCGGATCACGGAGCACACCGCTTTCATGCCGCTTGACCTTACGCACCTGAGCGGCCTGCTCCTTGGCCGTTAAATTCTTGTGAATAATGCCCATACCACCCTCTTGCGCCATGGCAATAGCCAACCGCGCTTCAGTCACGGTGTCCATCGCGGCGGAGACGAGTGGGAGATTCAGCTCAATGTTGCGCGAGAAGCGGGTTGTCAGGGAGGTATCTTTAGGAAGGACCTCAGAAAAGGCGGGGACGAGCAAAATGTCGTCAAAAGTGAGTGCTTTGCCGAGCAGGCGCATATGAAAAGCTCCAAAACCGAGATTTTACGCATGAGCGAGTGTTGCTTTGTATACCAGACGGTGCTTTTGTCAGCGTAAACGGTGCTTGGCACGTTGGCAGAGATAGCCCTTCTGGCTACACTATCACCATGACAATCCATGTTTCTGCTCTCCGCCTGCTGGTGCTTGCCCTGTTCACGGCTTTTATGCTGCCTCTGGCGCATGCCCAATGGTCTTGGAAAGACAAAGATGGTCGCCGCTTCTTCAGCGATCAACCGCCACCCAATGAAGTGCCAGAAAAAGACATTTTGCGCCGTCCAGCAGGCCTACGCGCACCGGCCGTCCCATCCGCAGCCACAAGCGATGCAGCCGCCTCCACCCCGGACACCAGTTCCCCCGCAGCAGCCACCGCCTCCTCCGCATCGCTGAAAATCAGTGGCAAGGACGGCGAATTAGAGAAAAAGAAAAAAGAAGGCGAAGCCAAGGAAGCTGCTCAGAAGAAGTCTGAGGCAGACAAAGTAGCCGCCTCTCGCAATGACAATTGCGACAGGGCCAAGCGTGCCAAGACCAGTTTTGATTCGGGTCAGCGGATCGCTACCATCAATGCGCAAGGTGAGCGCGAAGTCATGAGTGATGCAGTGAGAACCCAGGAGACGAGGCGCCTGCAAGAGATCATCAATAGCGATTGCAAATAGTCTTTTGCAAAGCGCTCGGCTTAGAGCGCTTGATTCGCTTTCAATCCCCAAAAATCGCCAGCCAAGACAGCGTTTGCAGCAGCATTTGGGCGCTGGCGAGGTTGGTTGCAC
>JANMDE010000411.1:0-7375 GCA_031376105.1 Variovorax sp.
GCCGTGCCACCAGCGCCTGCGCCAGCGCCACGCGCTTTGTCATACCACCGGAGAGCTGAGAAATTTTTGTTTATGGATTGAGCGCGAGGCGTTCAATTGTCTCAGTCACGCGCTGCTCCCAATTCCAGCCATCGAGCTGCTCGATCTCAGCTTGCAGCGCATCTAAATCGCCTTCGCCGGTGGAATACAGGTCAATCAGCTCTTTCGCCCGCGCTATTCCCATGCTGACAGCTTCAAAAATCGTCGCATCCAAATCCAGCGGTGGCTCTTGCGCCACGTAGACGACGCGCACGCCGTTTTGCACCACCAGCGTGCCATCGTCTGGCTTTTCTAGGCCAGCAATGATTTTGAGCATAGAGGATTTGCCCGTGCCGTTGCGGCCAATCAGGCCGACGCGTTCGCCGTTTTCGAGAGAGAAATCCGTGTGATCTAGCAATGCAACGTGGCCAAAGGCGAGTTGTGCGTTAAGAAGAGAAATTAAGGCCATGGTTCAAAGTGAGTCCGTATAGCCTCGATTGTCGTTGATGCAGGTGGCTCAGATGTATCATGCAAGCCATAGTTGTGAAAATCTAAGGATCTGACGTGGCCAAAATCGATTATTCAATGGACAACCTGTGGTTGCCCTTCACCCCCAACCGCAGTTTTGGCAAAACGCCGCGCGTGTTGGTGGCTGCGAATGGCATGCACTTCACCACACATGATGGCCGCCAAGTGATTGACGGCATTTCGAGCCTGTGGTGTGTCGCAGCCGGGCACAATCGCAAGCCGATTAATGAAGCCATTAAAAACCAGCTCGACACGCTGGATTACGCGACCGCTTTCAATGCCGCCAACGATCAAGCCTTTAAAGCGGCTGAGATGATTGCGGCGATGTGCCCGGGTGATTTGAGCAAAGTGTTGTTTTGCACCTCTGGTTCAGAGGCTGCGGACACGTCAATGAAAGTGGCGCTTGCCTATCACCGAGCTCGGGGCGAGGGTCATCGCACGATGTTCATTGGCCGTGAACGTGGGTATCACGGCGTAGGCTTTGGCGGCATGAGCGTGGGCGGCATTCCGGCCAATCGCAAAGTGTATGGCGGCGCTTTGCTGCCGCGTGTCGATCACATGCGCTTTGCTCACGATGCCAGCACGATGCATTACAACGGTGAACCGCCACAAACCGATACTGATTTTCTTGACGATTTAGAGAAAAGAATTTTACCGCTGCACGACGCAAGTAATGTGGCTGCGATCATGGTGGAGCCGATAGCCGGTAGCGCGGGCTGGTATGTGCCGCCGATGGACTATTTGAAGCGCTTGCGGGCGATTTGCGACAAGCATGGCATCTTGCTTATTTTTGATGAAGTGATCACCGGCTTTGGTCGCCTTGGTGTGAACTTTGGCGCAGATTATTTTGGCGTGGTACCCGATATGCTGAATTTTGCGAAATGCGTCACCAACGGCGTATTTCCGCTCGGTGGCGTGGTGTGCCGCCAAGGTGTTTTTGATGCGTTTATGGAAGCCAATTCAAAAGCTGGCGAGCATGTGATTGAGTTTCTCCATGGCTACACTTATTCAGGTCACCCTGCGGCCTGCGCTGCAGCGATTGCCACTTTGAATTTGTTCAAGGAAGAAAACCTCTTTGCCCGCGCAGGCGAGATGGGCAAGGTCTTGGGCGATTCAGCGCATGCCGCTTTCAAAGGCTTGCCCAATGTAGTGAGCGTTCGAGCTCTGGGCTTAGCGGTGGCAGTCGAGTTTGCGCCAAATCCTACTGCACCGGGTAAACGCCCCTACGATATCTTCATGGAGTGCTATCAAAAAGGTAGTTTGGTGCGTCCAGCAGGTGAAAATATTGTGATCTGCCCACCTTTTATTGTGGAGAAATCACATATTGATCAACTCATCAACACCGTGGCAGACAGCGTCCGAGCGCATGCCTAAAGCGCTGGCAAGCGCATCGTATCGACGATCTGCTTGATCAGTTTGAAGCGCATCGCCGTGTAAGGCGGGGCAAAGAGTTTCTCTAAGCGCAAGCGGCCTGCAGTCAGCACGCTGCGCTCATGCGAGAAGGCTTTAAAGCCGTGGTAGCCATGCGTGCTGCCGATGCCAGAATTGTTCACACCTCCAAAAGGCAGGTTGCCCTGCACGTTGTGCATCAAGCATTGGTTTACGCAGGCACCGCCAGAGCTGGTCTGGGCGATCACTTGGGCGATGCGCGCCTCGTCGCTGCTGTACACATACAGCGCCAAAGGTTTGGGATTCGCGTTGATTTGTGCGATCACCTCATCAAGGTCGTTGTACTCAAGAATCGGCAGCAGGGGGCCAAAGATTTCTTCCTGCATGAGCCGCATGTCGGCATTCACCCCATCGATCAGCGTAGGCGCGATCATGCATTCATCGAAATCAACTTGCCCGCCCACGATAATGCGAGCGCCTTTCTTGTGCGCGTCGGAGAGCAAATCAGCCAAACGCTGCGTGTGGCGTGTGTTGACGATATGCGTTAAATCTGGGTTTTTCATTCGCTTGGCGGGCGCGCCGTAATACTTGCTTAATGCAGCTTGGGCAGCCTTGATGAATTTGGCCTTCACTTGATGGTGAACAAAAATATGATCGGGTGCGATGCAGGTTTGCCCGCTGTTGATGAATTTTCCCCAAACCAAATTCTCAGCGGCGAGTTTGATGTCTGCCGTCTCATCCACAATCGTGGGTGATTTGCCGCCGAGCTCTAGCGTGATACTCGTCAAATGCTTGGCAGCTGCGGCCATCACGAGCTTGCCCACGGCAGGTGAGCCGGTGAAGAAAATGTGATCAAAAGGCAATGCCAATAAAGCTTGCGAGGTAGCCTGGCCGCCCTCAAAGTAGGCGACCTGCATGGGATCAAACACCTGAGCAATGATGGTGCCCATGAGCTTGGAGACAGCAGGCGTCATCTCTGAAGGTTTGAGAATCACGGTGTTTCCCGCCGCAATGGCGCTGATCAAGGGGCAAAAGCATTGGTTCAAAGGATAGTTCCAAGGTGCGATGATCAGCACACGGCCACGGGGCTGCATCTGCACTTGCGCTCTGGAGCCCACCGAGGTGAGCACGGGTGTCACGCCTTGCGGCTTCATCCAGCGCTTCAAGCTGCCAATCGCATGGCGTATTTCATCGAGCACGGGCATGATTTCCGCGCCTTCGACTTCGGCTTTGTTTTTGCGCATGTCTTGCATGAAGGCCGCATAAAAGTCTTCGCGGCGGGCGAGCAGGGCGCTGCGCAATTGCTTGATTTGAGCCATGCGCTGCTTGGCTGTTGATTCGCGCAAGCGCAATGCCATCGGTGCTTGCGCTACAAACGCGGCCCGCATGATGCGGATGGGTGTTTCATCAGCCTGATCTGTGGCCGCAACAGCGTAGAGATGAGAGGAGGAAGATTTTCGAACAGCAGGCATGGGAACAGCTTTCCGATCAGAGCATGGGCAAGCGAAGCGAATCGACGATGCGGCGAATCAAAGCCACGCGCTTCTGAGTAAAAGGAGGTGCAAACCATTTTTCGGTGCGTAACCAGCCACCGGTAAGTACGGCGCGCTCATGTGAGAAGGCTTTGAAGCCAAAATGGCCGTGGCCACTGCCGATACCAGAATTGTTCACGCCGCCAAAAGGTAGGTTGCCATGCGCGAAATGCACCATGGAATGGTTTACACATGCGCCGCCCGAGCTGGTATGACGGAGCACCTGCGCGATACGATCGCTGTCTTGACTAAAAAGATAAAGCGCCAGAGGTTTGGGAGTCGCGTTGATCTGAGAAATAACTTGGTTGATATCGGTGAATTCCATCATCGGCAATAGAGGCCCGAAAATTTCTTCATTCATGATGCGCGAGCTGCTCGCCGCACCTTCAAGCAACGTGGGTGCAACGTAGTTTTGCGATTCATCGACTTGACCACCCACCAAAATGCGAGCGCCGCTAGATCGAGCATCAGCCAAGATGCCCATTAAGCGCTGTGTGTGGCGTGCATTGACGACGCGGGTTAAATCGGGATTGCTGCCGCGATCTGCTTCAGCGCCATAGAATTTATCCAGCGCTTGTCTGCACTGCGCCACAAACTCTGCTTTGACTTTTGAGTGGACATACACATGGTCTGGCGCAATGCAGGTTTGCCCGTTATTTAGAAATTTGCCCCAGATGATGTTTTCAGCGGCCATGGCCACATCAGCGCTTTCATCCACGATGGTGGGTGATTTGCCGCCCAGCTCCAGCGTCACGCTCGTGAGATTCTTGGCGGCAGCGGCCATCACAATTTTTCCGACGGCTGGTGAGCCAGTGAAGAAGATGTGATCAAAAGGCATGGCCAGCAGCGCCTGCGAGGTAGCTTGCTCGCCTTCAAACAGCGCAACTTCCGTTGGATCAAACACTCGGGCGATGATGCGAGCCATCACAGCCGAGACAGCGGGTGTCATCTCAGAAGGTTTCAAAATGGCTGTATTGCCAGCCCCCAGCGCAGAGACCAAAGGGCCCAAACACAAGCTGAGCGGGTAATTCCAAGGCGCGATGATCAGCACACGGCCACGCGGCTGGTAATGGATGCGAGCTTTCAGGCCGAGCGAAGTGCTGGTTGGCCAGACGCGTGTGGGCTTCATCCAGCTTTTCAGGCGGCCGATCGCATGGCGCATTTCGTCGATCAAGGGAAACAATTCCGTGGCCTCCACCTCAGCCACGCTTTTGCGCATATCTTGCGCGAAGGCCCCATACAAGGCTTCGCGCTCTGAGAGCAAGGCTTCGCGCAAGGCCTTGATTCGTGAGATGCGCTCAGCAGCGCTGCTGGTGCGCAGGCTCAATGCTTTGGGTAGCTGAGCATCAAAAATAGCCTGCATTTGCTCTGCTGGCGTGTCGAATACAGGCGCTGGTGGCAGGGTGGCAGCGTGGGCGGCGAGCTCAGAGGTCATGGCAGTATCAAAGTGTGAAGCGAGGGACTTTGACTTTAGCGGTAATCTCGCCAGCGATTCAGAGGGAAGACTCTAGTGCGATCAGCCACCGCGATTGGCGATACTCTGCCTGAGCAGCCTCGATTCCAGATAAAAGAGTCATGTTTGTGACACAAGCGAAGTGCTCTTGTATTTGACGAATTGTTTACCGACCTTCACACAAGGAACACCCTATGGCATCAAGTTCTGGCAAAACAGCTCTGATCACCGGCGCTTCATCGGGCATCGGCAAAGCGCTCGCTACCGAGTTTGCGCAGGACGGCTACCACGTCATCCTTGCTGCGCGAAGCGTGAGCAAAATGCAGGAACTGGCAGAGAGTTTGCAACGCCAATTCGGCATCACATCCACCGTGATCGCCGCTGATCTACAAGTCGATGGCGGCGCAGCGCAATTACACGCAGACATCAAATCGCGCGGCATCACGCTCAATGCGCTGGTCAACAACGCAGGCTTCGGGAACTTTGGTGAATTTCAAAAAAGTGAGTTGCCCAGTGAGTCGGCCATGATGCAGCTCAATATGAGCACGGTTGTCGCGCTCACGAGGCTCTTTATGCCGGATTTGCTGGCCACACGCGGCAAGATTTTGAATGTGGCATCGACAGCGGCCTTCCAGCCTCTACCCTACTTGGCTGTATACGCTGCGACCAAAGCATTTGTTCTCAATTTTTCCGAGGCGATTGCTGCTGAACTCGAAGGCACGGGCGTGACTGTGACAGCGCTTTGCCCTGGCCCCACGGCCTCAGGCTTTTTAGATGCAGCCGATATGCAGGACAGCCGTTTTGTCAAAGGCAGAAAATTGCCCAGCTCAGAAGAAGTGGCTCGCGCAGGCTATGGCGCGATGCAGCGAGGCCAGCGTGTTTATATTCCTGGCGTGATGAACTGGCTGATAGTGCAAAGCGTGCGCATCACACCGCGCAATGTGATGACAGCGGTGACGAAGATTTTGATGAAGCGTGTTTGAATGGCTGAGATGGTTGGCGACAGAAATACCACTTTGCACCTACAATCTTCGCTATGAATCAGCTCAACCGAATCACTCAAAATCCCGCCGTGATGGGCGGCAAGCCCTGCCTGCGCGGCATGCGTGTGACGGTGGGCATGATCCTCGGGCAAATCGCTTCGGGGCAGAGCATGGAGCAATTGTTGGCCGAGTATCCGTATCTGGAGCGTGAAGACATCGTGCAAGCGTTGCGCTATGCGTCTTGGCGATCTGAGGAGCGTGAGTTCGAGCTGGCAGCGGCATGAAGTTGCTGTTTGACATGAACCTCTCCCCGCTTTGGGTAGAGGCCGTCAAGACACACGGCAGGCACAGTGCCTCGCATTGGTCGGAGATAGGTGCGCTGAATGCGCTGGACACCCAAATCATGGATTTCGCCCGAAGCGAAGATTGCGTGGTCATGACCTGTGATCTAGATTTCGGTGCGATTTTGGCCGCCACGCGAGCGCAGTCGCCTAGCGTGGTGCAAATTCGCGCAAACGATGTCAGGCCGAGCGCGATTGCAGACGCGTTGCTGAGAGCTTTGGATCAATTTGAAGACGAACTGAAAGCGGGGGCATTGCTCACCGTGGAGCCAGAGCGCGCTCGTGTGCGCCTGCTACCGTTCGCTAACAAGCCATGATTGCACAGCGTCGGTCTTTGATCGGTAGTGCTTTGCTGGCTGGCTACGCGCAAGCCGTCTCAATCGCGACACCTTGGGATGGCCAGCCGCTGTGGTGGCTGCAAATGCTCTCGATGGCTGCTCTTGTGATGCTGATTGAGCGCTCGTCAACACCTCGGCAGGCAGCGCTGGTGGGCTGGTTGTTCGCACTGAGCTGGCTCTGCGGTA
This sequence comes from Variovorax sp., assembly GCA_031376105.1. Classification (GTDB taxonomy): domain Bacteria; phylum Pseudomonadota; class Gammaproteobacteria; order Burkholderiales; family Burkholderiaceae_C; genus JANMDU01. Next base: position 6,769 of record JANMDE010000411.1, read on the forward strand.
CGGTGTGGTGGCTCTTCATCAGCTTGCATGTGTATGGCGGTTTGGCTGCGCCGTTGGCGGTGTTGGCGATTCTTGCGCTGTGCGGCTTCTTGGCGCTGTACTACGCAGCTGCGAGCTACTTTTATAAGCGTTTTAGGCAAATAGCCGGCATTAATCCTGCGTGGGGAGCGATTGTTTTTGCAGCGGCATGGATGCTGGCTGAGTTAGCGAGAGATACGTGGTTTACAGGTTTTCCGTGGGGCGCGGGCGGGTATGCGCATGTGGATGGGCCGTTTAAATTTATACCGTTTTATATTGGTGTGTACGGTCTTGGTTTTGCAACGAGCTTTTTGGCTGGTTTGTGCGTTGCGCGTGTTGCTGATATTCCTTGGCGAAGCTGGAAGTTGTATGTGTCATTGGTGGGTGTGATACTTGCGTTGTTTTGGTTGTTGTTAACGCGAACATGCAGCATTGATCTTTGCTACACACCGCCAGCTAGCTATCGCCCAGCGATCACCCAAATTGCTTTGCTCCAAGGCAACATCCCACAAGGCGAGAAATTTGATCCAAGCACTGGTGTGAAAGCCTCTTTGGATTGGTATCAAGAGCAGTTGATGGGCGCAAATCC